>NZ_DAMCAM010000024.1:0-42887 GCF_032059615.1 Melaminivora sp.
TGCAGGGCATCGAGACGCTGCCGCTGCGCATGGAGCGGCACGTGCGCAACACCGAAAAGGTGGTGCAGTTCCTGGCCAGCCACCCCTTTGTCTCGCGCGTGGGCCACCCGATGCTGGAGTCGCATCCCAGCCACCAGCTGGCGCAAAAGCTCCTGCCGCGCGGCGCCGGCTCGGTCTTCAGCTTCGATATCAAGGGCAACCGAGAGCAGGGCAAGAAGTTCATCGAAAGCCTGCAGCTGTTCAGCCACCTGGCCAACGTGGGTGACGCCAAGAGCCTGGTCATCCACCCGGCCAGCACCACGCACTTTCGCATGAGCGACGAGGCGCTGGCCGCCGGCGGCATCAGCCAGGGGACGATCCGCCTGTCCATCGGACTGGAGGAGGCCGACGATCTGATCGACGACCTCAAGCGCGCCCTGAAAGCAGCGGAAAAGCACGCTGGAAAGGCGGGTGCGTAATGAACTACGAAGTCAACGGCGCCCGCGCCTACTGCTACACCGGCCGCAAGCCCTTCGATGCCGCGCAGCCCACCGCCGTGCTGATCCACGGCGTGCTGGGCGACCACAGCGTCTGGGCCTGGCAGAGCCGCTACCTGGCACACCACGGCTGGAACGTGCTGGCCGTCGATCTGCCCGGCCACGGCAGGAGCGGCGGCGAGGCGCCGCAAAGCGTCGAGCAGGCGGCCGACTTCATCGCCGCGCTGCTGGATGCGGCCGGCGTGCAGCGCGCGGCGCTGATCGGCCACAGCTGGGGTTCGCTGATTGCGCTGGAAGCGGCGGCGCGCCTGGGTGAGCGTATCAGCCACCTGGTGCTGGTGGGCACGGCCTATCCGATGAAGGTTTCGCCGGCCTTGATCGAGTCGGCACAGAACACGCCCGAGGCGGCGCTCAAGATGATCAACGTGTTCTCGCGCAGCACGCTGGCACCGCCCACGGGCGCGGGCTTCTGGGTCTATGGCGCGGGTATGGCGCTGGGCCGGCGGGTGCTGCAGGGCAACCGCGAGGCCAACGTCTTTCACCGCGGCTTCGTCGCCTGCGACAGCTACGCCGGTGGCGAGCAAGCCATTGCGCGCATCCAGTGCCCGGTGCTGTTCGTGCTGGGCACGGGCGACCAGATGACGCCGCCGCGCGCCGCCAAGGGGCTGATCGACGGCGCGCGTGCCGCCGGCAGGCAGGTGCAGGTGGCACACCTGCCCGTGGGCCACAACCAGATGACCGAGACCCCGCACGAGACGCTGCTGGCGATCCGGGATTTTCTGCGCCAGTAACCTGCCAAGGCGCGGCAGCGGCTGCCACCCCTTCCCCCTCTGGGGGAAGGCTGGGATGGGGGCCGGCTGGCGCTGGACACCTGGGATGGTCCGCCGGCCGCGCTGGCCCCCACCCCGGCCCTCCCCCAACGGGGGAGGGAGTTGGAAGCCACAATCGCGCCCTATGCCCCACACCCCTCCCCAGCCACCCACCACCGCCATCCTGCTGTGCAACCTGGGCACGCCCGACGCGCCCACCGCGCCGGCGCTGCGCCGCTACCTGGCCCAATTCCTGGGCGACCCGCGCGTGGTCGAGATCCCGCGCCTGCTGTGGCTGCCCATCCTGCACGGCATCATCCTGCGCACCCGTCCCAGGCGCTCGGCCGCCAAGTACGCGTCCATCTGGACGCCCGAGGGCTCGCCCCTGGCCGTATGGACGCAACGCCAGGCCGTCCTGCTGCGCGAGGCGCTGGGCCAGGCCGGCATGCAGGTGCGCGTGCTGCACGCCATGCGCTACGGCCAGCCAGCGATTGCCGCGCAGCTGCGGGCCCTGCAAGACGCGGGCGTCGAGCGCGTGCTGGTGCTGCCGCTGTATCCGCAGTATTCGAGCACCACCACCGCCAGCCTGTTCGACGATGTGGCCGCCTGGGTGCGCCGCGCGCGCCGCTACCCGGAGCTGCGTTTCGCCAATGAGTACCACGCCCATCCGGACTACATCGCCGCGCTGGCCGCCAGCGTGCGCGGGCACTGGCTGCAGCAGGGGGGGCCGGCCGAGCGGCTGGTCATGAGCTTTCACGGCATCCCAGAGCGCAACGTGCGCCTGGGCGACCCCTATGCGGACCAGTGCCGCACCACGGCGCGGCTGCTGGCCGAAGCCCTGGGGCTGGCGCAGCAGCAGTACCTGGTCACCTTCCAGTCGCGCTTCGGCCGCGCGCGCTGGCTGGAGCCCTACACCGAACCCACCCTGGTGGAGCTGGCGCAGGCCGGCGTGGGCCGGGTGGATGTCATGTGCCCCGGCTTCACCGGCGACTGCCTGGAGACGCTGGAAGAGATCAACCAGGAAGCCCGCGAAGCCTTTTTGCAGGCAGGCGGGCAGGAGTTTCGCTACATCCCCTGCCTGAACGACGATGCGGCCTGGATCGACGCGTTGTCGCGCATCGCGCAGCAGCAGCTGGCGGGCTGGCCGGTGGGCTGACACCCTCAGCGCCCCATGGTCGCGCGCAGGCTGGCGAACCCGGCGTCGACGAAGGCGGCGAACTCGCTGTAGCCGCTGCCGCCGACGGTCACGTTGCCGCCCAGGATGGCGGCGGTCGCCTCCGGCCCCCACGCAAGGCCACGTAGTTGATCCTGGACGGATCGATGCCCACCTCGCGGGCGATCATCGCGGCGGCGATGTGCTCGGTGGAGCCGCGCGAGCCGCCCCACTTCACGCTGCCGGGATCTTTTTTCAGCTGCGCGATGACGTCGGCCATGCCCTTGAAGGGCGAGTTGGCCGGCAGCACGAAGACGTTGTATTCACTGGTCAGCCGCGCGATCGGCGTGACGCGGTCCAGCCCCACGGGCGGCTTGGCGGTGATGATGCCGCCGAGCATCACCGCGCCCATGACCATGAGCGCGTTCGGGTCGCTCTTGCTGCCGTTGACGAACTGCGCAAGACCAATGGCGCCGCCCGCGCCACCCTTGTTCTCGTAGGTGACGGACGAGGCCAGGGCAGCGAGGGACTTGAGGAAGGTGTCGCGGCGCATGATCGTGTCTCCTGTTCTTGGCAATAGGGATGGGGATGCGGTGGGCAGCAACAGCGTTTGGTCAGGCCTGCGCCCGGCCGCTGCGCCGCCCCTGGCAGGCCCCGGGTTATCACCGATCGCAGGCGCGCGCACGGCGCGGTCAGCGTGCAAGAATTGCCGCGATGACTGCCACCCCCCTCGAATCGATGCGTCTGGACAAATGGCTGTGGTGCGCGCGCTTCTACAAGACGCGCGGCCTGGCCGTCGATGAAATCGGCCGCGGCCGCGTCACCGTGAACGGCCAGCTGGCCAAGGCCGCGCGCGAGCTGCGCCCGGGCGATACCGTGGCGCTGCGCCAGGGCCCGATGGCACGCACGGTGGTGGTGCGGGGCTTGAGCAATATGCGCGGGCCGGCGCCAGTGGCGCAGCAGCTGTATGAGGAAACACCCGGGAGCATCGCAGCGCGCGAGCAGGCGGCGCAGGCACGCCGGCTGGCGCCGGAGCCGGCGGATGGCTTGCGGGATGGCCGGCCCACGAAACGGGACCGGCGCAGCATGGACCAGCTGCGCGGCGGCTGGGGGGACCGGTGGAGTGCATCGCTGGACGACGAGGGCGCGGGCTCCTGACGGCCGGGTCCGTGGAAACAGCGGCCGTGACGTGCTTCATGGCACGAGGACGATGCGCTCGCCGGCATGCGGGGCTACGTTCCACACCTGCTCCACATCGCGCAGCGGCACGGCCCGCACGTCGATGCGAAAGCTGCCGCGGACGATCTCGCGCACCAGCGCTGGCAGCTCCATGAGGATTTCCTGCTGCGGCACCGAGCCCAGCCCGCTGCCGACCAGGCGCAGGTTCGCCGAGCGCAGCAGCGCGCCGGCCAGCGCGGCCGATTCGCCCGCCACCGAGCCGATGTGTACCCAGGTCAGCAGCTGGCTGCGGTCTGCGCGCCGCTCCACCAGTGTTTGCAGCGCCGCCATGGCGGGCGCGCCCCAGACGAAGTCGAGCACGACATCCACCCTGCGCGCCAGCTCGCCCAGACGGGCTGCGTCGCCCAGCGCCACGGTCTCCGACGCGCCCAGCGCGGGCAGCTGGGCGAGCTGGCGCGCGTTGCGCCCTGCCGCGATGACCTGCGATGCGCCCAGGTGGCGTGCGATCTGCACGGCCATGCGGCCGGAGCTGCCCGTGGCGCCCAGGATGAGCACCTTCTGCCCGCGCCGGAACGGCACGCGGCAGCGCAGCGCCAGCCACGACGCCATGGCAGGGTTCATCGCCCCGGCCACGGCGACCGGGTCGCTGCCAGGCGGCAGCTCGATGCTGTGGCCGGGCGCGATCACGGTCCTCTGCGCCATCGTGCCGGGCTGGCCCGGGCCTTGCGCAAAGTAGCGCAGCCGGCCATCGGCGCCGCGTCCGACGCCGTCCACCCCCGCGATCTGCGGCAGCCCTGCGCCGCTGGCGTAGTGCGCGGCCGACGCCCGGCCGCGAGCCAGGGGGTGCAGGCCCGCGGCGAGCACGTCGACCAGCATCCCGTCGGGCCCGGATGGCACGGGCTCGTCGAAATCGCCATGGCGCGGCGCCTGGTCGAAGGCGGTGATGACGGCAGCTTTCATGGATGGCTCCTGGATAAAGTTCGTAATACGATGCATTTTTGATGCGTAATGCGAACTATGTCAAGATGCGTTCCACAATGAACCAGAAACGAATGGCTGCACCGCCGCCCGACACGCCGCACGAATGCCTGGTCGATGCCCTGGTGCCGGTCGCCTTTGCCACCATGGCGGTGCTCAACAAAATTGGCGCCGAGAACGAGCTGTCGCTCACGCTGATTCGCACGCTGGGCATCCTGCGCGACCGCCGCCCGCGCATGACGGAGCTGGCCGAGCACCTGGGGCTGGAGAAGCAGACCCTGTCGGGCCTGGTGGCGCGTGCGGAAAAGCGCGGCCTGGTCGCGCGTGCGCCGAACGCGCAGGACGGCCGGGCGACAGACGTCTCGCTCACAGAGGAAGGCGCAGCGCTGGTCGAGCGCCTGCACGCGCAGACGCAGCAAGCGCTGGCGCCCCTGACCGGGCAGCTCGGCGCATCGGACCAGCGTGTGCTGCAGGACCTGCTCAAGCGCATGCACCGCCGCCACGGCACTTGATGCGCCCCCACGGGCGTCCTCGCCCCACCGTCCAGAACCCCTCTTTTCTTCATGATGCTGCTGCACCTGTCGCCCCTGCTGCTCGTCCTGCTGGCGCTGATGGTGCTGCGCCGCCCGCCCCTGCAGGCGGCGCTGGCGGGCTGCACGCTGGCGCTTGGACTGTGGGCGGCGGGTGCGGCGCAGCCGATGCAGGGGGCGGCCCTGACTGCCGCGGCGCTCGACACGGCCGTGCTGTTTGCCATCACCGCCAGCATCATCGTGCCGGGCCTGGCCTTCGTCATCGTGATCGAGCGGCTGGGCATCAACCAGCAGCTCAGCCAGTCGGTGCAATCGCTGGCGCTGCCGCGCGCCAGCCAGGTGCTGCTGGTGGTGCTGGGCCTGGGGCCGCTGCTGGAGTCGCTCACCGGCTTTGGCGTGTCCATGGTGGCCACCGTGCCGCTCTTGCTGGCGCTGTTCGCGCGGCCGGTGGCGCTGCGGCTGGCGATCCTGGGCATGGCCATCATGCCCTGGGGGACGCTGGGCCTGGCGACCGTGGTGGGCGCGCCCCTGGCGGGCCTGGCGCCCGAGCGGCTAGCGGCCGACACGGTGCTGACCAGTGCCGCGGTGTTCGTCGCCATCGCCGCCCTCTCCCTGTGGTGGACGGGATCGCGCGGAGCGCGCGCCTGGCTTGCGCTGGCGGGGCACAGCGCCCTGTTTCTTGCCGTGCTGTGGTGTTTTAGCCGCACCACGGGGCCGGAGATGGCGGGCGTGGGCGCCGGACTGGCCGTGGCGCTGGCGGTGCTCATCCCGTCCTGGCGCAAGCGGCCGCCGGGCGCCACCTGGCCGCGTGCGGCCTGGCCCTACCTCGCGCTGATCGGCTGCGTGTTGCTGCTCAAGGGCCTGGTGCTGGCCACGCAGGCGGATGAGCTGTGGCGCATCACCGGGCAGGCGGTGGTGTGGCAGCCGCTGACCTCGCCCGGCATTGCCCTGGCGGCCGCCCTCGCCTGGGTCGGGTGGCACCACCGGGGGCGGCTGGGCCGTGCGGCGGACCAGGCGCCGCTGGGCCGGGCCCTGCGGGCGCGGGCCGCGCGGCCGCTGCTCACCATCGCCGGGTTTCTCGCGCTCTCGCAGATCCTGGTCAAGGGCGGGTTTTTCGGGGCGCTGACGCAGACCCTGTCCACCCTGCACCCGGCCGCCGTCGCGCCGGTGGTCGCTCTGCTGGGCGCGCTGTCGGGCTACCTGACGGGCTCGACGCTGGGGGGCAACGCCCTCTTCATGCCAGCCATCGCGCTGCTGCCCGAGGGCCTGCGGCCGCTCCTGGCCGCGCTGCAGAACAGCGCCGCCGGGCATGCGGCGATGGGCTCCATCCCCATCGCCATGGTGGCCCTGGGCCTGGCCCGCGGCTCGCGCGAGGAGGAAGGCGCGCTGGTGCGCTTCGGCTTCGTGCTGGCCTGCGCCAACGCGGTGCTGGTGGCGCTGGCCGGCGTGGCCGCGCTGGCGCTGTACGCGCACCGGCCCTGAGGGTTCTGGCGGCGTGGGCACAATGCGCGCCCATCTGTCTGATCATCCGCTTCGTCCATGCTCTACAACGCCCTGAAACTGCTGCACGTCCTGTCCATCATCGTCTGGGTGGGCGGCATGGCGTTCGCGCACTTCTTTCTGCGGCCGGCCGCACAGCAGCTGCCCGCGGCGCAGCGGGTGCCGCTGATGCACGGCGTGCTGCAGCGCTTCCTGGGCGCCGTGGGCGCGGCGGTGGTGGTGGTGCTGACCACAGGCCTGGCGATGATCGGCATGGTCAGCATGGGCGGGGGCTTTGCCATGCCTTGGGACTGGATGTTCATGTCCGGCACGGGCCTGCTGATGATGGCTCTCTACGCCTATCTCTTCCTGTCGCTGATGGCGCGCCTGGACGCGGCCGTGGCGTCTGGCGACTGGGCGGCGGGCGGGGCGGTGCTGGCGCGCATCCGCTCGGTGGTGGGCGTCAACTTGCTGCTGGGCACGGCCATCGTCGTGGTCGTGCTGCTGTGGTGATGGGGCGCGCGGCATGGCAGAGCAGCGCAGGACGCTCCTGATCGTCTGGCACAGCCAGACCGGCGGCACGCGCCAGATGGCCGAGGCGGCCCGGGCGGGGGCCGCCAGCGAGAGCGGCTGCGCCACGCGCCTGCTGCACGCCAGCGAGACCGGGCCGCAGGACGTGCTGGCCGCCGACGGCTACCTGTTTTGCACGCCCGAGAACCTGGCCGCCATGAGCGGGCAGCTCAAGGATTTCTTCGACCGCTGCTACTACCCGGCTCTCGGGCGCATCGAGGGCCGGCCCTACGCCAGCCTGGTCTGCGCCGGCAGCGACGGCGCGGGCACGGCGCGGCAGGTGGCGCGCATCGCCACCGGCTGGCGCCTGAAAAGCGTGGCCGAGCCGCTGATCGTGTGCACGCACGCGCAGACCCCCGAAACCATCCAGGCGCCCAAGACCCTCGCCGCCGCTGACCTGGCGCAGTGCCGGGCACTCGGCGAGGCGCTGGCCACGGGGCTGGCGCTGGGCATTTATTGACTCTGCTTTTGATAGCTGCATACCCTTTTCCAGCAAGGGCTGCAGCCGTTTTTATCATTTTTTCTGGCTGTAGATGCGGTCGAAGCTCGCACCGTCGGCGAAGTGGTCCTGGTGGGCCTGCGCCCAGCCGCCGAAGGCCTCGTCCACGCTGGCCAGGGTGAGCGGCGCGAACTGCGTCCGGTAGCGCGCCTGCACCGCCGCATCGCGCGGGCGGTAGAAGTGGCGCGCGGCCAGCTCCTGCGCCTCAGCCGAGTACAGGTGGCGCAGGTACTCCTCGGCCACGGCGCGCGTGCCTTTTCGGTCCACCACCTTGTCCACCACGGCCACGCTGGGCTCGGCCAGGATCGAGATCGACGGGGTGACGATCTCGAAACGGTTCGCCCCGAACTCGCGCAGCGCCAGGTGCGCCTCGTTCTCCCAGGCCAGCAGCACGTCGCCCAGGCCGCGCTGGGTGAAGGTCATGGTCGCGCCGCGCGCGCCGGTATCGAGCACCGGCACGTTGCGCAGCAGCCGGGCAACGAAATCCTGGGCCCGGGCCTCGCCGCCCAGGGCGCGGCGCGCGTATTCCCACGCGGCCAGGTAGTTCCAGCGCGCGCCGCCGCTGGTCTTGGGGTTGGGGGTGATGACCTGCACGCCCGGGCGCACCAGGTCGCCCCAGTCGCGTACCTGCTTCGGGTTGCCCTGGCGTACCAGCAGGACGATGGTCGAGGTGCAGGGCGCGGCGTTGTGCGGCAGGCGTTGCTGCCAGTTCGCCGCCACCAGGCCGTGGCGCGCCAGGGCATCCACGTCGCCCGCCAGGGCCAGCGTGGCCACGTCGGCGGCCAGGCCGTCGATGATGGAGCGCGCCTGCTTGCCCGAGCCGCCGTGCGACTGGCGCACTTGCACGTCCTGACCGCCGCGGGCTTTCCAGTGGCGGGCGAACAGCGGGTTGTACTGGGCATAGAACTCGCGCGTCGGGTCGTAGGAGACGTTGAGCAGCTCCGGCACCTGGGCACGGGCGGCCAGGGACAGTGCGCCCAAGCCCCCACCGGCACTGGCTGCAAGGCCAAGCTTGATAAAGTTGCGGCGATTCGTCATTCGTGGTGGCTTTCTCGGCAGGAAAAGAGGGCAAACAAGGATTGCCCGGCATTCTGAAAGCCGCCCTGCAAACTCCCAACCAACAAGATTTCAGCTGCTTATTCGCAAGACCGCTGAAATCCCTTCCAAGGACATATCGACATGACCCGCACCGTTCAATGCATCAAGCTCGGCAAGGAAGCCGAGGGCCTGGCCTTCCCGCCCTACCCCGGCGACCTGGGCAAGCGCATTTTCGACAACGTCAGCAAGCAGGCCTGGGGCGACTGGCTCAAGCACCAGACCATGCTGGTCAACGAAAACCGCCTGAACCTGGCCGACGCGCGCGCGCGCCAATACCTGGCCCGGCAGATGGAGGCGCACTTCTTCGGCGGCGGTGCCGACGCCGCCGCCGGCTACGTGCCGCCCACGGCGTAACGCGACCAGCCAGGCCCTGTGCGTGGCCGGGCGGCAGCCCTGCGCCGGCCGGCCACCGCCCAGGAGAATCCCGCGCCATGCTTCCATCGGTCTCACTGCTGCAGTCGTTCCAGGCCTCGCAATGGAGCACCATGCTGGTGATCTACCTCGTCGCCATCACGGCCGAGGCCATGTCCGGGGCACTGGCCGCGGGCCGGCGCAACATGGACGTCTTCGGCGTCGCGGTGATCGCCTTCGTCACGGCCCTGGGCGGCGGCACCTTGCGCGACATGGTGCTGGGCCACTACCCCATCGGCTGGACGCAGCACCCCGAATACGTCTATCTCGTCATCACCGCCGGGCTGCTCACAACCCTGGTGGCGCGCCACATGCACCGGCTCAAGCGCGTGTTCCTGCTGCTCGACGCCATGGGCCTGATCGCGTTCTCGCTGATCGGCTGCAGCGTGGCGCTGGAGCTGGGTTACCCCACCTTCGTGGTGGTCCTCTCGGGCATGCTCACCGGCATCAGCGGCGGCATCCTGCGCGACGTGCTGTGCAACCAGGTGCCGGTGGTCTTTCGCCGCGAGCTGTACGCCAGCGTCTCGCTGGCCGTGTGCCTGCTGTTCCTAGGCCTGCGCGCGCTCGAGGTCCACACGGACCTCAGCACCGTGGTGTGCTTCGCCCTGGGGCTGACGCTGCGACTGCTGGCTATACGCTTTGAGTGGCGGCTGCCGGTGTTTTCCTACCAGCAGCGCTGGGAATGAGGCCCACCCCCCGCCATGGGTGAACCCGCACAGCCGGCTGGCGCCCCAGCGCCGCCCGACCTGCCTGCCGCCTGCGGCTTGCCGGCGGCGTGGGCGGGCCAGGCGCAGTGGCGCATCCTCGGCCTGGCAGATGTCGCCCCGGGGCTGGACTTTCTTGCCATCTGGGCCGCCTGGCGCGCGGATGCCGCACGGCCCCGCCTTCTGCATTTCATTGCCTGCGCGGCGCAGCCGGCGAGCGCGCATGGGCTGCTGGACACGGCGGCGCACCAGCCTGTCCTGCAGCCGCTTGCGCGGCAACTGGCCGATCGGCTGTGGGGGCTGCTGCCAGGCGTGCACCGCCTGTCGTTCGAGGACGGGCGCGTGCTGCTCACGCTCTGCCTGGGCGATGCGCAGGCGCTGCTGCGCCAGCAGCAGCCGGTCGCCGACAGCGTCCTGCTGCAGGGCGGCGCCGCCATGAACCACCCTGCCATGCTGAAGGCCGTGGCGCGCTGTTGCCGCCGCGGGGCGCGCCTGGCGGGCGCGGGCCTGCCCCCTGCCGCGCCGGACGCGCTGGCGGCCTGCGGTTTCGCGCTGCACCCGCCTGGCGAAACGCCCGGGCAGGGGCCGGCCCCCCACACGATCTTGCACGCGACCTTTGATCCGCCCTGGCAGCCGCGCGCCGGCCAGCCGTCCCTGCCCGACGCCGCCCTGCCCGAAGGCATGGCGCCCGCGCGCTGCCTGGTCATCGGCGCGGGCCTGGCCGGTGCAGCCGTCGCAGCCAGCCTGGCGCGGCGCGGCTGGCGGGTCATGGTGCTCGACGCCGCCAGCACCCCGGCGGCGGGCGCGTCGGGCCTGCCGGCGGGGCTGTTCGCCTCGCACGTCTCGCCCGACGACAGCCTGCTGTCGCGCCTGTCGCGTGCCGGCGTGCGCCTGACGCTGCAGGCCCTGGCCACCCTGCTGGCGGACACGCGCGGCAGCGACTGGGACGATGGCGGGGTGATCGAGCACGGCGTGGACGCCCCCATCCGCCTGGCCTGGGCCAGCGGCCCCGGCCTGGACTGGAGCCGCCCGGCCAGCGCGGCCGAGCTGCGCGACAACCACCTGCCCGCGGGCGCCAGCGCCTGCTGGCATGCGCGCGGCGGCTGGGTGCGCCCGCCGCGCCTGGTGCAGCGCCTGCTGGCGCAGCCGGGCATCGCCTGGCAGGGCGGCGCTGCAGTGGCCCGGCTGGAGCGCGCTGGCCCCCTGTGGCGCGCGCTCGATGCCCGGGGCGATGTGCTGGCAGAGGCCGAGCTGGCCGTCGTTTGCGCCGGCCCGGCCAGTGGCAGCGTGGCAGGCACGGCCCTGCCCCTGCAACTCCTGCGCGGTCAGATCGCCTGGGGCCTGCATGCCGACGCGCCGCCCCCACCGCCCTGGCCCGAGCGCCCGGTCAACGGCCACGGCAACCTGGTGCCCTGCGTTCCGCTGGCGCACGCCGGCGATGCGCCCGGCTGGGTGCTGGGCTCGACTTTCGAGCGCGACCAGAGCGAGCTGCCGCCCAGCGCCGCCGACATTGCCGCCGGCCGTGCGGACAATGCGGCAAGGCTCGCGCAGCTGCTGCCGGCGCTGGGACAAAGACTGGCTGGGGCCTTGCATCCGCCCCCTCACCCCCGTCCTTTCCCCCACGAAAAAGTGAAGGAAAAACAGCCTCCATCCCAGGCGGTACAAGGACTTTCAGCTATCAAAACCGCAGAAGGCCCTCCCACCCACACCTGGGCCGCCGTGCGCTGCGCCGCACCGGACCGCCTGCCCATCGTCGGCCCGGTTGATGCCGCTGCCCTGCCCGGCCTGTGGACCTGCACCGCCATGGGCGCGCGCGGCCTGACCCTGTCGCTGCTGTGCGGCGAACTGCTGGCCGCACGCCTGCACGGCGAGCCCCTGCCGCTGGAGGCGCGCCTGGCGCGAGCCCTGTCCAGCGAACGCCTGGCCCGGCCCTGAGAGCCTGGCCTCGGCCTCAAGGCCACATCCATATATGCCAGGGCTGGCATATGTGAAGCATTAAATATTCGTTTGGTTTTAAGCCACCCTTGCCTACAGTGCGCCCGTTGCGCGTCGCTGCCGGGCAGACATGACCAGGCGCGGCGCGGCTCCCGTACCGAGAACCAGCGCCCATGTACCAATACACCGCCTTCGACCGCCAGTTCGTCCAGCTGCGCGCCCAGCAATTTCGCGACCAGCTCGAGCGCTGGGAGCGCGGCGAGCTGACCGACGAGCAGCTGTTGCCGCTGCGCCTGCAAAACGGCTGGTACATCCAGCGCTACGCCCCCATGGCGCGCATCGCCGTGCCCTATGGCGAGATCAGCAGCACGCAGCTGCGCATGCTGGCGCACATCGCCCGCGAGTACGACCGGCCCGACCCCGAACTGCTGGCCCGCGCCCAGGCCACGCAGGACGCGCTCGAGGCCGCGCAGCCCGGCCAGACCCTGCGGGCCGCGCCGCTCCAGTACGGCTACGGCCACTTCACCACGCGCACCAACTGCCAGTTCAACTGGATTCCGCTCTCCAAGGCGGCCGACGTGATGGACCTGCTGGCCAGCGTGCACATGCACGGCATCCAGACCAGCGGCAACGACATCCGCAACATCACCTGCGATGCCTACGAGGGTATCGCCGAGGACGGCATCGTGGACACGCGCCCGTTTGCCGAGATCACGCGCCAGTGGAGTTCGCTGCACCCCGAGTTCACCTACCTGCCGCGCAAGTTCAAGATTGCCTTCAACGGCGCGCTGGAAGACCGCGCGGCGATCGGCTGGTACGACATCGGCCTGCAGGCCGTGCGCGCTGCGGACGGCGCCGTGGGCTTTGCCGTGCACGTGGGCGGCGGCATGGGGCGCACGCCCATCATCGGCACCGTGGTGCGCGAGTTCCTGCCCTGGGCGCAGCTGCTCAACTACATCGAAGCCATCGTGCGCACCTACAACAGCTATGGCCGGCGCGACAACAAGTGGAAGGCGCGCATCAAGATCCTGGTCAAGGCCGAGGGGCAGGCCTTCATCGATGCGGTAGAGCAGGAGTTTGCCGCCATCGTGGAGCGCGACGGCGCGCCGCACACCATCACCCAGGCCGAGTTCGACCGTGTGTCCAGCCACTTCGTCACGCCCGAGTTGCGCCCGGCCAACCTGCCTTCGCGCGTCGATCCGAACGGGCAGCTCTACCAGCGCTGGCTCGCAAACAACGTGCGCGGCCACCGCCTGCCCGGCCTGGCGGCCGTGACCCTGTCCTTCAAGCGCCCCGGCTTTGCGCCTGGCGACGCGGATGCCGACACGCTGGATGCGCTGGCGCAGCTGGCGGAAACCTTCTCCGCCGCCGAGGCGCGCCTGACGCACGAGCAGAACCTGCTGCTGCCTTGGGTACACCAGAGCGACCTGCCCGCCCTGTACGAGGCGGCACGCCGTCTGGGTCTGGCGCAGCCCAACATCGGATTGCTGACCGACATGATTGCCTGCCCGGGCGGGGATTTCTGCTCGCTGGCCAATGCACGCTCGCTGCACATCGCCCACGCCATCACCGAGCGTTATCAGGATTTGGACGAGCTGTTCGACCTCGGCCCCATCGACCTGCACATGAGCGGCTGCATCAACAGCTGCGGCCACCACCACAGCGGGCACATCGGCATCCTGGGCGTCGACAAGGACGGCCGCGAGTGGTACCAGGTCACGCTGGGCGGCTCGGACGGCTCGCAGCTGTCGGGCCCGGCGATTGGCGGCAAGGTGGTCGGCCCGGCCTTCAACGCCGCCGAACTGCCGGACTTGATCGAGGCCGTGCTCGACGTCTTTCGCGAGCTGCGCAAGCCGGGCGAGACCTTCATCGACGCCCTGCGCCGCATCGGCCACGAGCCCTTCAAGGCCGCCGCCAACGGCGCGCGGCACCCGAAGGTGGAGGAGGAGGGGCTGGTGGATTGAGCGCCCTGTCCCTCCCCTCTGGGGAGGGTTGGGACCTTGCTCCCTCCCCCGTTGGGGGAGGGTTGGGGTGGGGGCCAGCGACGGCCCGTCATCCAGCCGCCGCGGCCATCGCCAGCCGGCCCCCACCCTGCCCTCCCCAAAAGGGGGAGGGAATGAAAACCTTCCAGACTTGCCTGTAACTATGAAAATAATAGCTAACGCCGCTGACCCAGCAACGGAAAGCGCCGAAAACACCCTGCAAATCGCCAACGACGCCGACCTGGCCGCCCTGGCCGCCGACGGCGCCCTCGCCGGCGTCGAGCGCATCGAGCTGCAATTCCCGAAGTTCACCGATGGCCGCGCCTACACCCAGGCGCTGCTGCTGCGCCGGCGCTACCAGTTCGCGGGCGACATCCGCGCCACGGGCGATGTGCTGATCGACCAGCTCGTGCACATGCACAGGAGCGGCTTCACCAGCGCCGTGCTGGCCCCCGGGGTGGACGCCGGCGCCGCGCAGCGCCAGTTCGAGCGCTACGCCGCCTTCTACCAGGGCGACGTGCTGGAGCCGCGCCCGCTGTTTGCCCGGGAGGCTGCATGAACGCGCCCGACCTCGACCTGAACGCCGCGCTGGAGCTGCCCCGCATCAACGCCGAGCTGGGCCGCGACGCGCCAGCGCTGGTGCGCTGGGCGCTGGCCTTGGGCCAGCCGGCCATCGTCACCACCAACTTCCGGCCTTTTGAAGCCGTAATCCTGCACCTGCTCACCCAGGTGGAGCCCGACGTGCCCGTCATCTGGATGGACAACGGCTACAACACCGCGGCCACCTACCGCTACGCCGACGAGGTGACGCGCCTGCTGGGGCTGAATCTGCGCACCTACCTGCCGCTGCGCTCACGCGCGCACCGCGAGGCGCTGGACGGCCCGGCGCCGGCGCTGGACGACCCGCGCCACGCCGCCTTCACCGAAGAGGTCAAGCTCGAACCCTTTGCCCGCGCCCTGCGCGAGACCGCGCCCCGAGTCTGGTTCACCGCACTGCGCGCCAGCGACAGCGCCGTGCGCGCACAGATGGAGCCCGTGAGCCGCAACCCCGACGGCCTGCTCAAGGTCGCGCCGCTGCTGCACTGGACAGCCCGCGACCTGCACGCGTATTGCATGGCGCACGGCCTGCCCAACAACTTCGACTACGTGGACCCGACCAAGGGCGAAGCACAGCGCGAGTGCGGCCTGCACCTGGTGCATTGAATCTTTTCATTCCCGCCCCCGTCCACGTGTCCCCTTGTCGATCTGAGAGAGAGCCCATGAACGCCCGTGTCGACCTCCCGCTGCTGCAGCGCCAGCCCGGCAACCACCACCTCGATGCGCTGGAGGAGGAAACCATCTTCCTGCTGCGCGAAGTCGCCGCCGCCTTCGAGCGCCCGGCGCTCCTGTTTTCCGGCGGCAAGGATTCGCTGGTCATGCTGCATTGCGCCGAGAAGGCCTTTGGCCGCGGGCAGCTGCCGTTTCCGCTGCTGATGATCGACACCGGGCACAACTTCCCCGAGGTCACGCAGTTTCGCGATCAGCGCGCGGCCGAGCTGGGCGCCGAGCTGATCGTGCGCAGCGTCGAGGACTCGATGGCGCGCGGCACCGTGCGCCTGGCCCGGCCGGACGAGCCGCGCAACGCGCACCAGTCGGTGACGCTGCTTGAAGCCATCGAGGAGCACCGCTTCGACGCGCTGATCGGCGGCGCGCGCCGCGACGAGGAAAAGGCGCGCGCCAAGGAGCGCATCTTTTCGCACCGCGACAGCTTCGGCCAGTGGGCTCCGAAGGCACAGCGGCCCGAGTTGTGGCAGCTGTTCAACACGCGCCTGGCGCCGGGCGAGCACTTTCGCGTCTTCCCCATCAGCAACTGGACGGAGCTGGACGTGTGGCAATACATCGAGCGCGAGGCCCTGGCCCTGCCGAGCCTGTACTACAGCCACCCGCGCCAGGTCGTCGAGCGCCGGGGCCTGCTGGTGCCCGTCACGCCGCTCACCCTGGCGCGCGAGGGCGAGCTGGTCGAGACGCGCGCCGTGCGCTTTCGCACTCTGGGCGACATCACCTGCACCTGCCCGGTGGAGAGCCGCGCGGCCAGCGCCGCCGAGATCGTGATCGAGACGCTGTCCGCCGAGGTCAGCGAGCGCGGCGCCACGCGCATGGACGACCAGACCAGCGACGCCTCGATGGAAAAGCGCAAGAAGGATGGGTATTTCTGATGAACACCGCAACTGTGAACACTATCGAAAACGTAGCTGCTCACGCTCTACAGGCGGGCGCAGGCGGCATATTGGATGCCCAACTTCCGCCCGCCAGCGGGCTCTCGCTCCTTCCCCCTCTGGGGGAAGGCGGGGATGGGGGCCAGCCTGCACAGCACGCCACGGCTGAACAACCAGGCGCCGCTGGTCCCCTCCCCGCCCTGCGCTTCATCACCTGCGGCAGCGTGGACGACGGCAAGAGCACGCTGATCGGCCGCCTGCTGGTGGACAGCCGCGCCGTGCTGTCCGACCAGCTGGCCGGCGTGTCGCGCTCGGGCGAGGCCGACCTGGCCCAGCTCACCGACGGCCTGGCCGCCGAGCGCGAGCAGGGCATCACCATCGACGTGGCCTGGCGCTACTTCGCCACGCCGGCGCGCAAGTTCATCATCGGCGACGCGCCGGGCCATGAACAGTACACGCGCAACATGGTCACCGCCGCCTCCCAGGCCGACTGCGCCATCGTGCTGGTGGACGCCACCAAGCTCGACTGGCAGAGCGACGCCCTGCAGCTCCTGCCCCAGACGCGCCGCCACGCCCTGCTGGCCCACCTGCTGCGCGTGCCCTCGCTGGTCCTTGCCGTCAACAAGCTGGACGCCGTGGCCGATCCGGCGCTGGCCTTCAAACATATCCGCGCTGCGCTGCTGCAGTTCGCCCAGGATGCCGGCATTGCCGTGACCGCCGTGCTGCCGATCTCCGCCCTCAAGGGCTGGAACGTGGCCGACCCGCACCCCGGCTGGTGCGGCCACGACGGCCCCAGCCTGCTGCAGCTGCTCGAACAGCTGCCCTGCACGCCGGCGGATAGCCAGCTGCCCCTGGCCCTGCCGGTGCAGTGGGTGGAGAAAACCGCCGCCGCCTCGGCCGATACACAGCGCGGCCGGCGCGTGTTCTGGGGCCGCGTGGCCGCCGGCAGCGTGGCGCCGGGCACGCAGGTGCAGGTTTTCCCGAGCGGCCAGCAGGCGCAGGTGGCCCAGGTGCTGGATCACGCGCGCCGCCCAGCAGGTAGGGTCCAGGCCGCCACGGGAGCCAGCGCCGGCATCGTGCTCGACCGCGAGGTGGACGTCTCGCGGGGCGACTGGATCGTCGCCGCGCCCCTGCCACCCCAGCAGGCCGGCACCACTGCCGACAACTGGGACAGCCCAGCCCCTGCCGCCGCCAGCCCCTGGCCGGGCCAGCGCGAGCTGCAGGCCACCGTCGCCTGGCTGGACGACGAGCCCCTCACCGCTGGGCGCGTGTACTGGGCGCTGCATGGCCACCGCTGGGTCAAGGCGCGCGTGCGCCGCGTGGCGCATCGGCTGAACATCCACACGCTGGCCCAGGAGGCCGCCGAGCAACTCGAACCCAACGCCATCGGTCTGGTCGAGCTGCAGCTGCAGGAACCCATCCCCGCCGCGCCCTTTGCCCGCGCGCGCGTGCCCGGCTCGCTGATCCTGGTGGACACGGCCAGCCACCGCACGGCAGGGGCGGTGCTGGTGCGCTGAGGCGCCAGCCCGCCCCTTGCTTGATACGCATCAAGACAACCAGCTTCGGGGCATGGCCTCGCGCCTGCCCTGGGGATGGCTGCAGCCTAAAATTGCGGGCTATCCCGAATACCAAAACCCTGCGAGACGAGAAATGACTCACGTTGTCACCGACAACTGCATCAAGTGCAAATACACCGATTGCGTGGACGTGTGCCCGGTGGACTGCTTCCGCGAAGGTCCCAACTTCCTGGTGATCGACCCCGACGAGTGCATCGACTGCGCCGTGTGCATCCCCGAGTGCCCGGCCAACGCCATCTTCGCCGAGGAAGACCTGCCGGCCGATCAGCTGCCCTACATCAAGATCAACGCCGACCTGACCCCGAAGTTCAAGAGCATCACCAAGCGCAAGGGTGCCCTGCCGGATGCCGACGAGTGGAACGGCAAGGAAGACAAGCTCAAGTACCTGGAAAAGTGGTGATCGACCGCCCTGGCGGGCGGCCCGGCCTGCCTGCCTGATCCCACCCTCGCCTCGCCCCTCTCGCGTGCCCGCCGACCTCCTCCCCCGTCCACCGACCCCCCTGAGCACCGATGCCGTGGTCATCGGCGCCGGCCCGGTGGGCCTGTTCCAGGTCTTCCAGCTGGGTCTGCAGGGCCTGCGGGCGCACGTCGTCGATGCGCTGCCCCACCTCGGCGGCCAGTGCGCCGAGCTGTACGGCGACAAGCCCATCTACGACATTCCCGGCATCCAGGTCTGCACCGGCCATGGGCTGGTGCAGCGCCTGCGCGCGCAGGTGGAGCCGTTCGACCCCACCTTCCACCTCGGCCAGCCGGTGGACACGCTGCAGGCGCTGCCGGAGGGCGGCTTCCTGGTCGGCACGGTCCCGGGCACGCAGCTGCAGGCGCGCGCCGTCTTCATCGCCAGCGGCATGGGCGCCTTCACGCCGCGCACGCTCAAGCTACCCGGCCTGCCGGCGCATGAGGGCCGCCAGGTGCAATACCACTGGGACGGCACGGCCAGCCTGGCCGGGCGGCAGGTCGTGGTGCACGGCGGCGACGAGCCTGCGGTGCAGCAGGCCATCGACTGCGCCACCGCGCCCGAGGCGCTGCGGCCCGCGCGCGTCACGCTGCAGCATCGGCGTGATGTGTTCGATGCGGCGCCGGCCCTGCTCGATGCATTGCAGGCGCTGCGCGCTGCCGGTCGCATCCAGGTCGCCATCGGCGTGCCGGGCGGCATCGTGGAGGAAGAAGGCCGCCTCGCGGCCCTGGAGCTGACCACGCCTGAGGGCGCCTCCCTGCGCCTGCCGGTGGATCTGCTGCTCGTGCGCCTGGGGCTGGTGCCACGCCTGGGACCCGTGGCCGACTGGGGCCTGCAGCTCGAGCGCAAGCAGCTCGTCGTGGACACCGCCACCTTCTGCACCAACGTGCCCGGCATCCACGCCGTGGGCGACGCCATCACCTACCCCGGCAAGCGCAGGCTGATCCTGAGTGGCTTCCACGAGGCCACACTGGCGGCCTTCGGTGCGGCCGAATGGCTGGCCGGGCGCAAATTGCCGCTGGAGTACACAACCAGCAGTGAGCGGCTGCAGGGGTTGCTGGGTGTGGGCTCAGCGGCGCGGGAGTGAGCCTTTCCTGCGGATTTTCACGGGCCCGTCGTCATCGACTGCTGAATTCACGCAGGGCCCTGGGCGCGCAGCCATTCCGCCTGCGCATCCGTCATGCGGGTCTGCCATCCAGGCCCCGTGGCCTTGAAACCGGCCAATACCGAGTCTGGAACGCGCAGCGAGATGGCGGTCTTGCTCTCTCCTGCCACAGGCCGCCCACGCTTGCGCGCGATCAACTCACCAATGTGCATCGGTAGAATCCGGCCCGCGCCACGACGTGGCGCAACGCTGGGGGTGTCCTGGCCGACAAAGCCAGGACTGAGATCACACCCTTTGAACCTGATGCGCCTGTCTGCGTTTTACTTAGACAGGCCCGAGATCATCCTCGCGCAGGGAAGCCAAGCTCCACCCATCTGCCACATCGGTGCAGCCCTGCTGCCTGCGCGGCGATGCGCCAGGGCCTGCGACCCATGCGCCTGGTCATTGGAGTAGCGCAAGCCATGAACCCACCCACCTCTTCGCCCGCAGGCACCGCCAGTGGCCCCGTCAACCAGGCCCTGTCGCCGGTGGCGCCGGGCGATCGCGTGTTTGCCTGGCACGACCATGCCTCGCTGTGGTTCAGCCTGGGGGTGGGCCTGCTGGTCATGCAGGTGGGCGCTTACCTGATGCCGGCGCTGTCGCCGCGCGAGGCGCTGCTGGCCATCGTCGCCGGTTCGCTGGTCGGCGCAGGCCTGCTGGGCTGGGTGGCAAAACTGGGCTGCGACAGCGGCCTGTCCAGCGCCGGGCTGATGCACGCCGTCTATGGCCGACGCTTTGCCGGTCTGCCCATCGTGCTGAACATCGTGCAGCTGGTCGGCTGGGGCACCTTCGAGCTGGTGGTCATGCGCGACTCGACCCTGGCGATTGCGCGCCAGTCGGGCGGCGCGGGCGCATTCATGGGCAGCGGCTGGACGCTGGCTGCCACGCTGCTCTGGGGCGGTGTGGTCGCTGCCCTCATCAGCGGCTCCATGGTGCAGCTGGTGCGGCGCATCATTGCGCGCGTGGCGCTGCCACTGGTGGTGCTGTCGCTGATCTGGCTGTCCTGGCAGTTCCTGGCGCTGGCGCAGGTGCAGGGCTTCGCCGCGCTGTGGAACCAGGCCGGCACAGGCGGGCTGGGCGTCATGGGTGCGCTCGATCTGGTGATCGCCATGCCGGTGTCCTGGCTGCCCCTGGTGGCCGACTACGCGCGGCACGGCAGGAGCGGGCGCACGGCGCTGTCCGGAACCTGGGCGGGCTATCTGCTGGCCAACGTCTGGTGCTACAGCCTGGGCGTGCTGGTCGCCCTGGTGCTGCCCAGCGCGGATCTGGTGACGGCACTGCTGCTGGCGCAGGGCGGCCTGATTGCGCTGTCACTGATCCTGATCGACGAGGTGGACAACGCCTATGGCGATGCGTACTCGGGCGCGGTCTCCGCGCACAGCCTGCTGCCGCGCTGGAGCATCCGCCAGCTCGGCATCGCGATTGCCGCGCTGTGCACGCTGCTGGCGCTGGTGCTGCCCATGCACAGCCTGGAGCCGTTCCTGCTGACGCTCAGCTCGGTCTTCGTGCCGCTGTTCGGCGTGGTGCTGGGCCGCCTGGGCGGCGGTGTGGCGGCGCAAGTCCGGCTGGACGCAGCGCCTGCCGTGCACGGGCCATCGGTGGCACTGTGGCTGGCGGGCATCGCCTTCTATCACCTGGCGCCCAAGGTGCTGCCTGGCATGGGCGCTGCATTGCCGACGCTCTTGCTGTGCCTGCTGCTGGCGCGCCTGACCCGCCCGCGCGCACCGGCGCCGGCCTGAAGACGGCCGCGGGCCGGGTGTCACCCGACTCCCGGGTCAGGTCGGCGGGCCGCCCCGCTCGATCAGCACCGCCCGGAAGTCGTTCACATTGGTCAGCGTGGGGCCGGTGACGACGGCGTCGCCCAGCGCGCCGAAGAAGCCGTGCCCATCGTTGTCGTCCAGGCTCTGGCGCGGGCTCAGCCCCAGGGCGAAGGCGCGCCCCAGGGTGTCCGGGCCGACGAGCGCGCCGGCGATCTCCTCCACGCCATCGACCCCGTCGGTGTCTCCCATCAGGGCGTGGATGCGCGCGTGCCCGCGCGTGGCGATCGCCAGCGACAGCAGGCATTCCACGTTGCGCCCGCCCCGGCCCTGGCCGCGCAGCGTTACGGTGGTCTCGCCTCCCGACAACAGCACGCAGGGCGGCTCGAACGGCCCACCGCGCCCGGCCGCCTGCAGCGCCAGCGCCGCCAGCACCTTGCCCACGTCGCGCGCCTCGCCCTCGATGGCGTCGCTCAGGATGTGTGCGGCGTAGCCGTGCTCGCGCGCCACGCGGGCGGCGGCCTCCAGGGCCTGCTGCGGCGCGGCGATGACGCGCGCCTCGCAACGCGCCAGGCGCGCATCGCCCGGCTTGACCGATTCGCCCGCGCCGCTGGCGAGCACCTCAAGCACCCGCTCGGGCAGGTCGAGGCGGTAGCGGCGCACGATGGCCAGCGCATCCGCGCAGGTGGTCGGATCGGCCACCGTGGGGCCGGAGGCGATGTCCACCGGGTCATCGCCCGGCACGTCCGACAGCAGCAGCGTGAGGACCCGCGCCGGGTGGCAGGCGGCCGCCAGGCGCCCCCCCTTGATGGCTGACAGGTGGCGCCGCACGGTGTTCATCTCGCCGATGCTGGCGCCGCTGGCCAGCAGCTGGCGGTTGACCTGCTGCTTGTCGGCCAGCGTCAACCCGGGCAGGGGCAGCGGCAGCAGCGCCGAGCCGCCGCCCGAGATCAGGCACAGCACGACGTCCTCCGGCGTGAGGCCCCCGATCCGCTCCAGCAGGCGCGCCGCTGCCCGCTCGCCCGCCGCGTCGGGTACGGGGTGGGCGGCCTCGACGATTTCGATGCGCTGGCACGGCACGGCGTAGCCGTAGCGTGTCACCACCAGGCCCGACAGCGGACCCGTGTAATGCTGCTCCACGGCCTGCGCCATGGCGGCCGAAGCCTTGCCAGCGCCGATCACCACCAGGCGGCCACGCACGTCCCCAGGGCGCGGCAGGTGCGGCGGCACGCACAGCGCCGGCTGGGCCGAGGCGATGGCTGCATCGAACAGGGCGCGCAGCAGCGAGGCGATGTCTTGGTACATGGATTCTTCGACCGATGGGTGGGAGGGTGCCGCGCCGCGGCGGGTGGTCACTGCCGCGCGAGCCGCTCGCGCCAGCCCAGGCCGTCCTCGGTGCGGCCGGCGGGGCGGTACTCGGCGCTGACCCAGCCGCTGTAGCCGATGCGGTCCAGGTGTTCGAACAGGAAGGCGTAGTGGATCTCGCCCGTGCCCGGCTCGTGGCGGCCCGGGTTGTCGGCGATCTGGATGTGGGCGATGTGTGCCAGGTGCTGCTGCAGCGTGGCGGCCAGCTCGCCCTCCATGCGCTGCGCGTGGTAGATGTCGTATTGCAGGGCCAGGTTGTCCGCGCCGACCTGCCCGATCAGCTCCAGGGCCTGCTGCGTGCGGCTGACGTGAAAGCCCGGAATGTCGAAGGTGTTGATGGGCTCGATCAGCAGCCGCAGGCCGTGCCGCGCCAGCTCGGCGCTGGCGTGGCGCAGGTTGTCCACCAGCACCTCGGTGGCATGCTGCGGCACCACGCCCCCCGGCGTCCTGCCCGCCAGGCAGTTGAGCTGCGGCACGCCCAGCGCCGTGGCGTACTCGATGGCGCGCGCCACGCCCTCGCGAAACTCCGCACGCCGCGCCGGGTCGCAGGCGATGCCGCGGTCGCCGGCGTCCCAGTCGCCGGCCGGCAGGTTGTGCAGCACCAGCTGCAGACCATGGCGGTCCAGCTGCTCGCGCAGGTCGGCAGCGCGCCACGCATACGGGAAGAGAAATTCCACCGCCTCGAACCCCGCCTTGCGGGCGGCTGCAAAGCGCTCTAGGAAGGGGTACTCGGTAAACAACAGGGTCAGGTTGGCGGCAAAGCGGGGCATGCCTGCAGCGTACTCCAGTTCCACCGAGGCGCCCGCGAGGCAAGGCGCGGCACATCGGCAGGAACTTCGCGCAAGCCCTTTGCCTCCACAGGGGCTGTTCATCCACCGACCGAAAGAGAAAGGACATCCCCTCGTGCCCCTGAACCCGACGCGCCTGCCCCGTCTGCCCCGTCTGCCCAGCCTCTCCCGCCGGCTGGCCTCCTGCGCCGCCGCCCTGGCCGTAGCCCTGCCGCTGTCCCTGTCCGTCGCCCATGCGGCCGACTTCGTGAGCATCAAGGGCCGGGTGGTGAATGTGCGCGAGAAACCCACGACCGGCTCCGACACGCTGTGGGAGCTGGCCTCGGGCTATCCGCTGCAGGTGAGCGCCCGCAGGGGCCAGTGGCTCAGGGTGCGCGACCACGAGGCGCCGCTGGGCTGGGTGTTCGCTCCGCTGACCAGCAAAGAGCCGCACCGCGTGGTCACCGCGCGCACCGCCAATCTGCGCGAGAAACCCGGCACCAGCAGCCGCGTGCTCGGCCGGCTCGAGCAGAACGAGATCGTGCGCACGCTGGGCGAGCGCGGCAGCTGGGCCCGGGTGCGCCGTGACGGCGGCCAGACCGGCTGGGTCGCCAAGCGGCTGACCTGGGGCTGGTGAACGCTCCCCGGAGCCTGCCCACGGTCTCTCAGCGCAACACCCGCTGGGCCACGGGCGCAAAGCCGTGGTTCAGCGGCCCCTGGCCCTGGCCCGTGCGCACCTGGGCACCGGCGGCGATGGCCCGCAGGATGTAGCCGCGCGCCAGCCGCACGGCCGAGGGCAGGCTCTCGCCCAGCGCCAGGTGGGCCGCGATGGCCGAGGACAGCGTGCAGCCCGTGCCGTGGCCGTTGGGCGTGGCGATGCGCGCCGCCTCCAGCCGCTCGTGCTCGCCGGGGCGGCAGGCCAGCAGATCGACCACGCGGTCGCCGGGCAGGTGCCCGCCCTTGACCAGCGCGGCGCGCGCGCCCAGCGCCAGCAGCGCGTCGGCCGCGTCACCCAGCTGTGCCTCGCTGTCGATGTTGCGCCCGAGCAGCCAGCCGGCCTCGTCCAGGTTGGGGGTCACCACCTCGGCCAGCGGAAACAGTTCGCGCACCAGCGCGTCCACCGTCTCCTCGGCAATCAGGCGGTCGCCGCTGGTGGCCACCATGACCGGGTCCAGCACCACGTGGGGCAGGCCATGGCGGCGGATCGCGGCGGCCACCTCGGCCACCACTTCGGGCGAGTGCAGCATGCCGATCTTGACCGCATCGACGCCGATATCCCCGGCCACGGCATCGATCTGCGCGCGCAGCATCCCGGGCGGAACGCCGTGGATGGCCGCCACGCCGCGCGTGTTTTGCGCGGTGATGGCGGTGATGGCCGTCATGCCGTAGCAGCCCAGGGCGGCGAAAGTCTTGAGATCGGCCTGGATGCCCGCGCCGCCGCCCGAATCGGAGCCGGCGATCGACAGCACGCGCGCGTAGCGTCCAGGGCCGTGCGGGGGTGTCTGCTGGTGTTCGTGCTTCATGGCAAAAATTATCCGGCATGGCCGCGCGGGCCTGCGCCACGTCAACATCAAGGTTGCAGGCGCTGTGCTGTAATCCGCGCTTCGAACGAAACAGGGGTGCCGCCGCCTTGCAAGCCCGCAGGCCACGGCTGAGAAATACCCTCCAACCCGATCCAGGTCATGCTGGCGTGGGGAGTTTTCGGCAGGTGTGGCACCGCCCGTTTTGTTCCCCTGGCCCGCACGGGCCGCAGGAACGCGATGCACACCCTTCCCCCCTCCCTCATCCCCTCCCTCATCCCCTCCCTCATCCCCTCCCTCGACACCCCCCGCGCCATTACCATCCTGGGCGCGGGTCTCATGGGCCGGCTGCTGGCCGTGCAGCTGGCGCGCGCCGGCCACCGGGTCGAAGTGCACGGCATCGGCGGCCCGGACGCCGAGGGCAGCGCCGCGCGCGTGGCCGCCGCCATGCTGGCGCCGCTGGCCGAGTCGGCCATCACCGAGCCGGGCGTGGTGCGCATGGGCCAGCACGGCCTGGCGCGCTGGCCCGAGCTGCTGGCGCAGCTGTCCAAGCCGGTGTTCTTTCAACAAGACGGCACGCTGATACTGTGGCACCGCCAGGACGCCGGGGACGCCGCCCGGCTGCAGCAGACCCTGGCGCGCACGCAGGGCGCCGTGGCCGGCCTGCCCGCCATGGAGACATTGGACGGCGCACGCCTGGCCGCGCTGGAGCCCGCCGTGGCCGGGCGCTTCCACCAGGGCCTGTACCTGCCCGGCGAAGGCCAGCTGGACAACCGCCAGCTGCTCGCCGCCCTGGCCGCCACCCTGCAGGAGCTGGGCGTTGCCGTGCACTGGCACAGCGCGCGCACCGCGCAGGATTTTCGGCCCGGTGAAGCGGGCCAGCCCGATCTGCTGCTGGACTGCCGGGGCCTGGGCGCGCGCGCGCAGTGGCGCGAGCTGCGCGGCGTGCGCGGCGAGGTCGTGCGCCTGCACGCGCCGGACGTGCACTTGCAGCGTCCGACGCGGCTGGTGCACCCGCGCTACCCGATCTACATCGCACCCAAGGAGGACGGCATCTTCGTCATCGGCGCCACCGAGATCGAGTCCGACGACCTCTCGCCCGCCAGCGTGCGCTCGACACTGGAGCTGCTGTCCGCCGCCTACGCCGTGCACCCCGGCTTTGCCGAGGCGCGCATTCTGGAGCTGGCCACACAGCTGCGCCCCACCCTGCCCGACAACCTGCCCGCCGTGCGCGTGCGAGAGCCGCGCGTGCTGGAGGTCAACGGCCTGTACCGCCACGGCTTCATGATCGCCCCGGCCCTGCTCGATGCGGTGCTGGAGCTGCTGCACACCGGACAATCGCCGCTGGCGCAGCGCTTCGAGCTGCGCGTGCAGCTTGCCCATCAACAGCCATGAACGTCCTGATCAACCAGACCCCCACCGAACTGCCCGCCGGCGCCACCGTGGCCGACGCCGTGGCACACCTGGCGCCGCGCCCGCCCTTTGCCGTGGCCGTGAACATGCAGTTCATCCCCAACACCCGCTACGCCGAGCAATCCCTGGCCGACGGCGACCAGGTGGAAATCATCGCGCCGGTGACCGGCGGCTAAAGCCAAGGCACATACCCTTCCATGACCGAACCCCAAGACATCGCCACCCCGTCGGCCGACGCCGACGCCCTGGTGCTCTACGGCCAGGCCTTCGAAAGCCGCCTGCTGCTGGGCACGGCGCGCTATCCCTCGCCCGCCGTGCTCGAAGCTGCTGTGCAGCGCGCCCGCCCGGCCATGCTGACCGCCTCGCTGCGCCGCCAGGGCGCGCAGCCAGGCAGCGGCGGCGAGGCATTCTGGGAACTGCTCAAGCGCCTGGGCGTGCCCGTCCTGCCCAACACCGCCGGCTGCTACAGCGCCGAGGAAGCCATCACCACCGCCCACATGGCGCGCGAGGTCTTCGGCACGCCGTGGATCAAGCTGGAGGTCATCGGCGACGACTACACGCTGCAGCCCGACATCTTCGGCCTGGTGCAGGCGGCCGAGCAGCTGATCCGCGAAGGCTTTCACGTCCTGCCCTACAGCACCGACGACCTGCTGGTCTGCCAGCGCCTGGTGGACGTGGGCTGCCAGGCCGTCATGCCCTGGGCGGCGCCGATCGGCACCGGGCGCGGCCCCATGAATCCCTATGCCCTGCAGCTGCTGCGCGAGCGGCTGGACGTGCCGCTCTTGGTCGATGCCGGCCTGGGGCTGCCCTCGCACGCCTGCCAGGTCATGGAATGGGGCTTTGACGGCGTGCTGCTGAACACGGCCGTGGCGCAGGCCAGCGACCCGGTCCTCATGGCCGGCGCCTTTGCCGATGCCGTGGCTGCCGGCCGGGCCGCCCGCCTGGGCGGCGCCATGCAGCCGCAGGCCAGCGCCCAGGCCAGCACGCCGGTGCTGGGCACGCCGTTCTGGCACCACGCGACATGAGCGCCCAACTCCCCGACAGCCCCGACAGCGGCGGCGCTGCCGCGCTGGCGCAGCGCATCCTGTCCGCGCACGCCGCCACGTTCACGGGCTTTGCGCCCGAACCGCCGCCCGCACCGACCAGCGACGACCCGGCCTACCGCGCCGCGCTGCTGGCCGCCAGCGCGCTGGGCTTCATCGCCCACGATGCCGAGGCCATCGCCCGCGCCTGGGCCGCGCAGACACAGCGCACCGGCCAGTTCGATGCCGCGCACTGGCCGGATGCGCCGCAGGACTTCGGTCTGACCGAACGCGACGACCAAGCCAGCGGCCCGGCCTTTGCCGAGTGCCCGCACCAGCTGGGCCTGTACGCCGTGCTGCCCGACGCCGCATGGGTCGGCCGCATGGCGCGCGCCGGCGTGCCCACGGTGCAGCTGCGCTTCAAGAGCGAGGACCGCGCGGCCATCGAGCGCGAAGTGCGCGCCGCCGTGGCCGCCGTGCAGGGCACGCAATCGCTGCTGTTCATCAACGACCACTGGCGCGCGGCGCTGGACGCCGGTGCCTACGGCGTGCACCTGGGCCAGGAAGACCTGGACGCCCTGCCCGCGACCGACCTTGCCACGCTGCGCGCATCGGGCGCACGCTTGGGGGTGAGCACGCATGGTTACGCCGAGATGCTGCGCGCCGCCCGCGCCCGGCCCAGCTACACCGCCCTGGGTGCGGTCTTTCCCACCACCCTGAAGAAAATGGCCACGGCCCCGCAGGGCCTGGCGCGCCTTGCCGCCTATGCGCGCCTCATGCGCGGCTATCCGCAGGTGGCCATCGGCGGCATAGACGAGGGGCAGTTCCCCGCCGTGCTGGCCACAGGCGTGGGATCGATCGCCGTGGTGCGCGCCCTGGTCGCCGCGCCCGACCCCGAGGCGGCAGCGGCGCGGCTGCTGCGGGCCATGCGGCAGCCTGGCGCTGCCTGACCCTGCCGGAGGCCGTACCGCCGGGCTGCGTCTCGAGATTCAGAGCCCGTCCCTGCAGGAGGGACTGGCCTGCCGGACAGGCACGGCAGACCAAGTCAAAACCAATAGCTGCAAGCCCTTGATTGGCAAGGGCCCAGGCCCGTTTTGACGTGGAAAACCTGCGACTCAGCTCCCCGCCACCTTCATGCGGTTCACCAGGATGGACCCGGTGGTCTTGGCGCCATAGTTGTAGGCGTCCGCCCCCACCGCCTCGATGCCCATGAACATGTCGCGCAGGTTGCCGGCGATAGTGATCTCGTGCACCGGGTAGGCGATTTCGCCGCCTTCGACCCAGAAGCCGCTGGCGCCGCGCGAGTAGTCGCCCGTCACGTAATTGACGCCCTGGCCCATCAGCTCGATCACGAACAGGCCGGTGCCGAGCTTGCGCAGCATGGCCTGCAGGTCGTCGCCGGGGCGGGTCAGGCGCGAGGCGAGCGCCAGGTTGTGCGAGCCGCCGGCGTTGCCCGTGGTCTTCATGCCCAGCTTGCGCGCCGAGTAGGTGGACAGGAAGTAGCCTTCCAGGCGCCCCGCCTCGACCACACGGCGCGGTGCCACGCGCACGCCCTCTTGGTCAAAGGGCGAGCTGCCCTTGCCACCGGCAAGGAAGGGGTCTTCCTCCACGTCCAGGTGGCTGGCCAGCACCTGCCGGCCGAGCGAGTCGAGCAGGAAGCTGCTCTTGCGGTACAGCGCACCGCCGCTGGTGGCCTGCACCAGCGCGCCCAGCAGGCCCGCGGCCAGCGGCGACTCGAACAGCACCGGGCACTCGCGCGTGCTGATCTTCCTGCTGCCCAGGCGCGACAGCGCGCGCTGGGCGGCGTAGCGGCCCACGGCCTCGGGCGAGGCAAGCGCCGCCGCGTCGCGCATCGAGCTGTACCAGGAGTCGCGCTGCATCTCGCCATTGCGCCCGGGCAGGCTGGCGATCGGCGCCACCGAGATGCTGTGGCGCGAGCTGGCGTAGCCGCCGCGAAAGCCGTGCGTGTGTGCGCTGAAGAAATGCGACTGCTGCGCCGACACGCCCGCGCCCTCGCTGTTGGTGATGCGCCGGTGCGTGCCAAAGGCCGCGGCCTCGCATTCGAGCGCCAGGCGCGCGGCCTCCTCGCTGCTCACCGCCCAGGGGTGGAACAGCTGCAGGTCGCGGTGCGTGTCCTGGGGGGCGATGTCGGCCTCGTCGGGCAGGCCGGCCGCCGGATCCTCGGCGGTGAAGCGGGCGATGTCGTAAGCCGCCTGCACCGTGCGCTCGATGGCCTGGCTGGAAAAGTCCGAGGTGCTGGCGTTGCCGCGCCGCTGCCCCACATAGACCGTGACGCCCAGCGACTTGTCGCGGTTGCGCTCCACCGTCTCCAGCTCGCCCTTGCGCACGCCCACCGACAGGCCGCAGCCCTCGGAGGCCTCGGCCCCCGCGTCGGTGGCGCCCAGCGCGCGGGCGTGCGCCAGGGCGTGGTCCACCAGGTCCTCAAAAAATGCGCGGGAGTATTGGAAGCCGGCCTGCGGCGCGGTGGACGATGGGGGGTGCGCAGCGGGGGCGGCGGCTGCGCGGCGGGCGCCTGGGCGGGTCTTCTGGTTCATAGCGCCGGCTATGATACTTGCCGCCCTGGCGCCTGCGCAGCCATCGCGCCCGGGCCCGAGCGCCCGCGCGGCGCGGCGCCTTTTTCGCCCCCACCACGCCCCCGCACCGATGCCACGCAAACCCAAAAAAGGCTATTTCGTGCGAGGCCAGTTCGTCGCCGAGGGCAGCGAGCTGGACCTCGAGCTGAAGGCCGAACTCAAGGGCACCACCGGTGCCACCAAGACCGAACTCAAGCGCGAGAGCGAAGCCCTGCAGTCGCTGGGCGCCGAGCTGCTGAACCTGCGCGGCGACCTGCTCATGCGGCTGGAGCTGCCCGACAAGCTGCACGAGGCGCTGGAGGAAGTGCAGCGCATCACCAATTTCGAGGGCCGGCGCCGGCAGATGCAGTACGTCGGCAAGCTCATGCGCACACTCGACGCAGAGCGCATCGCCGCCATCCACGCGGCGCTGCAGGAGCAGCGCAGCGGCAGCGCCCAGGAAAAGCTGCTGCTGCACCAGGCCGAGCACTGGCGCGAGCAGCTCGCCGCGCACGACCCCTGCCTGCAGGACTGGCTGGTGCAGTTCCCGCGCACCGACGTGCAGCAGCTGCGCGCGCTGATTCGCCAGGTCCGCAAGGAGGCGGCCGCCGAAACCGCTGCGCCGGCCGAAGACGGCCAGGCCGCGCGCAAGGGCCGCGCCTGGCGCGAGCTGTTCCAGTTCATCCGCGCGCACATGACCGAGGCGGCCGTCTATGGCGCCGAGGAGCAGCGCTCGCGCGATGCCTGAACCCGCCGAGGACACCATGACCACCGACCCGACCCCCGCCCTGCCCCCGCCCGAATTCGTCCGGATCGGCATTGTCTCCGTGAGCGACCGCGCCAGCAGCGGCGCCTATGAGGACAAGGGCCTGCCCGCGCTCAAGGACTGGCTCACGCGGGCGCTGCACAACCCCATCGAGTTCGAGGCGCGCCTGATCCCCGACGAGCCCCAGGCCATCGCGCAGGCGCTGATCGAGCTGGCCGACCAGGCGCACTGCAACCTGGTGCTGACCACCGGCGGCACCGGCCCCGCGCCGCGCGACGTGACGCCCGAAGCCACGCTGGCCGTGGGCGACCGCGAGATGCCCGGCTTTGGCGAGCAGATGCGCCAGATCGGCCTGCGTTTCGTGCCCACGGCCATCCTGTCGCGCCAGACGGCGGTGATCCGCGGCCAGTGCCTGATCATCAACCTGCCCGGCCAGCCCAAGTCGATCGCCGAGACGCTGGAGGGCCTCAAGGATGGGCAGAGCGGCGCGCAGCTCGTGCCCGGCATCTTTGCCGCCGTGCCCTACTGCATCGACCTGATCGGTGGCCCCTACCTGGAGACGCGCGCCAGCGTCTGCCAGGCCTTCCGGCCCAAGGCGGCCGTGCGCCACGTGCGCGCCGACGCCTGAGGCCAAGGCCCGCGGAGCGCCCCGACGGCGGGCGGCTGCCCGCTGCCTTATTTCCCCAGGATGTCGTTGAGCCGCGCCGCCTCGAACTGCTCGCGCGTGGCGGCGTCTCCCGGCACGCAGCCCTCGGCGTGCTGCCCGGCCGAGAGCTTCTCGATGGCGCGCCACAGCAGGGCGATCTGGTGCTCCTGCGCGCCGGCCGAATCGACCAGGCCGCGCAGCGCCTGGGTGAGCGGGTCGTCCTGCTGGCCGGTGATGCCGTAGGCGCTGAACTTGCGCACGGCGGCATCGTCCGCGGCGTCGGCATGCGCCGCCTCGGTCACGTCGGCGCTCTGGCCGGCCTTGCTCGGGATGATGCGCGCCGGAATGCCCACGGCCGTGGCGCCCGCCGGCACCGGCTTGATGACCACGGCATTGCTGCCGATCTTCGCTCCGTCGCCCACCTCGAAGCCGCCCAGCACCTTGGCACCGGCGGCCACCACCACGTCACGCCCGAGCGTCGGGTGCCGCTTGGCGCCCTTGTACAGCGAGGTGCCGCCCAGCGTCACGCCGTGGTAGATGGTGCAGCCGTCGCCCACCACCGCCGTCTCGCCGATCACCACGCCCATGCCGTGGTCGATGAAGACGTGACGGCCGATGCGCGCGCCGGGGTGGATCTCGATGCCCGTGAGCCAGCGCGAGACGTGCGAGATGAAGCGCCCCAGCCACTTGAAGCCGTGGCCCCAGCACCAGTGCGCGGGGCGGTGCAGCCAGATGGCGTGCAGGCCGGGGTAGCAGGTGACGACCTCCCAGCGGCTGCGCGCGGCCGGGTCGCGTTCGAGGATGCACTGGATGTCGGAGCGCAGGCGGGCAAGCATGTTTCGGTCCTCGCCCCGCGGGGCGAATGGTTCAGTCTAGCGGCTGGGCTCGGCCCGCCTGCAGCATGGCTTTGGCGACACCGCGCAGGATGTGGATTTCTTCCAGCGTGGGCTGGGCGCGGTTGAACAGCTGGTTGAGCCGGGGCATCAGCTTCTTGGGCGCGGCCGGATCGAGGAAGTCGATGGCGACCAGCGCCTCCTGCCAGTGCGCGAGCATGCCCGCGACCTGCGCGGCGTCGGCACGCACGCCTGCAGGGGCGCCGACGGGCTCGGCAAAGCCGCCCAGCGCCTGGCGCCATTCGTAGGCGATGAGCTGCACGGCCGCGCCCAGGTTGAGCGAGCCGAACTGCGGATTGGTGGGAATGGACAGGGCCACGTGGCAGCGATAGACGTCCTCATTGGCCATGCCGAAGCGCTCGCTGCCGAACAGGAAGGCGACGCCGGCCTCGCCGCCTTTAGACACCAAATCAGCCTCAACCCCTTGTCCCGCCTCGGCATAATGCTCTCTTTTTAAGAGTTCTTCGAAATGTGCGCGCGGGGTGCGCGTGGGCGGCCCGAAGTCGCGCGGCGTCATGGCCGTGGCGCACAGGTGCGTCATGCCCTCCAGCGCCTCGTCCAGCGTGTCGACGATGCGGGCGCTCTGCAGCACGTCCAGCGCGCCGCTGGCGCGCTGAATGGTCTCCTCGCGGCGCAGCACGTTGGCCCAGCGCGGGGCCACCAGTACCAGGTCGTCGAAGGCCATGGTCTTCATGGCGCGCGCGGCGGCACCGACGTTGCCGGCATGGCTGGTGTGGATCAAAACAAAGCGGGTACGCATGAGGCGGCAGGACGCGGGCAAAGGCGCGATTGTCGCCGCTGGCCACAGCTGCCTGACCGAGCTGCCGCCGCGCACGCCCGCATGCACACCCTGCCGGCGCAGGCCTACTCGGGTGCAGGGGGCCCGACGACAGGCCGCCCATCCGGCGCTCGCCACACTGGGGCAACCCTGTAGGACGCCGGAGCCCCGCCTTCGATCTCCGCGGCCTTCGACCTGCCCCCCGTGCCAGCCCATGCCCTTTTCGACGCCCACCCCGCCCTGCCCCGCCACCCCGCTCCCGGACGACGCCCGCGCCGCATGCGGGCCCGGCGCGCCGCCGGCCCGCGTCCTGCAGCCAGGCGAGTCCCTGGCCGTGCCGGTCGTGCACGAGCAGGTGGAGATTGCCACCGTGCGCCGCGACGAGGGAGCGGTGCGGGTGCGCAAATACCTTCAGGAGCACGAGGAAACCGTGCAGCTGCCTGGCTGGGCACAGCGCGCCCATGTCGAGCGCGTGCCCGTCAATCAGCCCGCCGACGAGGTGCGCGCTCCGCGCCAGGAGGGTGACGCCTGGGTGGTGCCGGTCTATGAGGAGCGCTGGGTGGCCGTCAGGCAGCTGTACCTGCGCGAGGAGCTGCGCATCACCACGGTGCGCGAGGCACGGCCGGGCGAGCAGACCGTCACCCTGCGGCGCGAGCAGGTGAGCGTCGAGCGTGCCGACCCGGTCTCGGGCCAGTGGCGTGCCGAGCCTCCGTCAGCCCCCGAGCCCTCGTGAGGCGCCCGTCTGCACAGGCCCCCTTCATGCCGCCCCGGCGGCCCTTCCCTTCAGTCATGCGACGTGACTGCAACCCCAGAGAAAAAGGAGTTTTCCATGCAACAGACCATCGTTGGCGTTTTCGACACCCTGGCCCAGGCCGAGCGTGCCCATGAAGCCCTGCTCGCCGCCGGCATCCCCGAGTCCGACATCCGGGTGGATGCCCATGCCGGCGCCGGCACCTCCGAGCGCTTTGCCGTGCACGATGCCGACACCGGCTTCATGGCCAAGGTCAGCCATTTCTTCGAGGACCTGTTCGGCGGCGATGACGCCGGCGACTACGCCGAGGCGGTGCGCCGCGGCTCGGCCGTCGTCTCCGTGACCACCGAGGAAACCCGGGTCGAGGCCGCACGCACGGCGCTGGCCGGCGCCGGCGCCGTGGACATCAAGGGCCGCGCCGAGCAGTGGCGCAAGCACGGCTACCAGGGCTACCAGGCAGGCGCCGCCGCCTACACCGCTCGGGAGGTCGCCGGCGAGCGCGAGCGCGTCATCCCCGTGGTGCAGGAGGAGCTGGCCGTCGGCAAGCGCGACGTGGAGCTGGGCTCCGTGCGCGTGGTCTCGCGCGTGGTGGAAAAGCCCGTCTCCGAGCAGGTCGAGCTGACCACGCAGCGCGCCAACGTCGAGCGCCGCGCGGTGGACCGTCCGGCCTCCGAGGCCGACCTGGCCGCCATGCAGCGCGGCGCCTCCGTCGAGGTGCGCGAATCGACCGAACAGGCCGTGGTGCAGAAGACGGCGCGCGTGGTCGAGGAGGTGGTGGTGGGCGCAACGCAGACCTTCGAGACCCACCAGATCAACGAGACCGTGAAGTCCAACGTGGTCGAGGTGGACCAGCAGGGCGGCCAGAAGCAGGTCGACCCGGTCGTCACCGGCCAGTGGCGTGGCCACTATGACCAGCACCTGACGCAGCACGGCCGCTACGAGGACTTCGAGCCCGCCTACCGCTACGGCTCGGACATGCGCCGCGATCCGCAGTACGCACAGCGCGACTGGGGCGCTGCGCAGGCCGACCTGCAGCGCCACTACGCCACGCGCCACCCCCAGGGCAACTGGAGCCGCGACGAGGCCGCCGTGCGCTATGGCTGGGACCAGAAGGGCCTGTAAGCCTGCCGCGTAACGCGGCTCCCGGGCGCCCGCAAGGGCGCTTTTTTCTGCCCGGCGCTCGCCTTGAATTCGGGTAAACGCCTAGAATCGGCCCTTTGCGCGCTCCGCATCGCCGGCAGCCTGCGCCCGTGCGGCCCCTTTGCCCTGTCTTGCGGCCGCCCCCTCCCCGCTCCTTCGTCACTGCCAGCCCATGTCCTCCTCCCTGCACCCCATGCTCAACGTGGCCATCAAGGCCGCCCGCGCCGCCGGCGCCCTCATCAACCGCGCGGCCCTCGACGTGGAGGCGGTGCGGGTGTCGCAAAAGCAGATCAACGATTTCGTCACAGAGGTGGACCAAGCGGCCGAGCAGGTCATCATCGATACGCTGCTCACCGCCTACCCCGGCCACGGCATCCTGGCCGAGGAATCGGGCTCGGAGCGCGGCGCCAGGCATTCCGACTTCGTCTGGATCATCGATCCGCTGGACGGCACGACCAACTTCATCCACGGCTTTCCGGTCTATTGCGTGAGCATCGCCCTGGCCGTCAAGGGCCGCGTGGAGCATGCGGTGGTCTATGACCCCACGCGCAACGACCTGTTCACCGCCACGCGTGGGCGCGGCGCCTTCCTGAACGACCGGCGCATCCGCGTGTCCAAGCGCACCCGGCTGCCCGAGTGCCTGCTGTCCACGGGCTTTCCCTTCCGGCCGGGCGACAACTTCAAGAGCTACCTGCTGATGATGGCCGACGTCATGCCGCGCGTGGCCGGCCTGCGCCGCCCGGGCGCCGCGGCGCTGGACCTGGCCTATGTGGCCGCCGGCTTCACCGATGGCTTCTTCGAGGCCGGCCTGTCCCCCTGGGACGTGGCCGCCGGCAGCCTGCTGGTGACCGAGGCCGGCGGCCTGATCGGCAACTTCACGGGCGAGCCGGACTTCCTGGAGCAGCGCGAATGCCTGGCGGCCAGCCCGCGCATCTACGGCCAGCTCGTGCCCCTGCTGGGCAAGTACAGCAAGTTCGCCGGCGCGGGCGACAAGGCGGCGGTGCGCCAGGCCATCGCGGCCGGGCAGGAGGACGACGAGGCACAGCAACAGGCGCAGGAGCAATCCACCCCGGCAGCCACGGAAGACCGGCAGGAGCGCCCGCTGCTCAAGAAGCAGGCGGCCGAAGGTGGCGCACAGGAAGTGCAGGAAGCCCGGGAAACGCAGGACCTGCCCGAGTCCGCCGCGCCTGTGCCGGAGAGCGCCGCGCCGCAGGCCGACGCCGCCGACCCGCGCCGCGAGGGCGGGGCCCTGGGAGAATAAGAGACAAATCCGCCACAAGCCCTTTACCGGTAAGGAGTTTCAGCTATCTATTGAATAGCAAGCTCCGACCAGCACAGGGTTTGCACCCTCACCCCGGCGCCTCAGGCAGAGGACCCGCCTCGGCGCCCCCAACGGCCCTTGCGCCCCTTTGCCATGCCTGATCTGCCTGCCGCCACGCCCCCCGACGCACCTCCCGAGCGCGTCCCCTTCGAGCAGCTGCGCGCCACCCTGGCGCGCATTTTCGAGCGCCATGGCACGAGCAGCGAGGTTGCGGCCATTCTGGCGGCCAATTGCGCCGGGGCCGAGCGCGACGGGGCGCACAGCCATGGGGTGTTCCGTATCCCCGGCTACCTCGCCACGCTGGCCAGCGGCTGGGTGGACGGGCACGCCGTGCCCGAGGTCCAGGACGTGGCGCCCGGCTTCATCGCCGCCGACGCGAGGAACGGCTTCGCCCAGCCGGCCTGGGCCGCGGCGCAGGCGCTGCTGGTCGCCAAGGCGCGCGCCAACGGCATCGCCCTGCTGGCCATCCGCGACTCCCACCACTTCGCCGCGCTGTGGCCCGACGTCGAACCGCTGGCCGAACAGGGCCTGGTGGCGCTGGCCCTCGTCAACAGCATGGCCTGCGTGGTGCCGCACGGCGGCCGGCAGGCGCTGTTTGGCACCAACCCCATCGCTTTTGCCGCCCCGCGGGGCGAGGGCGAGGCGCCGCTGGTCTTCGACATGGCCACCAGCAGCATGGCGCATGGCGACGTGCAGATCGCCGCGCGCGAAGGCCGCCTGCTGCCCGAGAACTGCGGCGTGGACGCCGAGGGCCGGCCGACGCGCGACCCGCGTGCCGTGCTCGACGGCGGCGCGCTGCTGCCTTTCGGCGGCGCGGCGGGCGGCCACAAGGGCTCGGCGCTGTCGATGATGGTGGAGCTGATGGCCGCGGCGCTCACTGGCGGCAACTATTCGTTCGGCTTCGACTGGAGCGGCCACCCCGGCGCGCAGACGCCGCGCACCGGCGAGCTCCTCATCGCCATCGACCCGGCCAGGTCGGCGGGCCGCTCCTTTGCCGAGCGCTGCGGCGAACTGGCCCACGCGCTGGCGGCCGCCGGCCAGCCACGCCTGCCGGGCCAGCAGCGCCACCGCCAGCGCGCCGACTCCCTGGCGCACGGCGTGCCGCTGGCGCGCGCCACCTGGCAGGAGCTGCGACGGCTGGCGGGCGAGGCCTGAACGGCCTCCGAATCACAAGGAAATTGACCGCGAGACGGCTCCGGCACTCGACCTTCAGCTACTTTTTCAATAGCGGGCTTCAGCTATCGATGGCGCTGGCCGAGCCCGCCTGGCGGCGCAACTCGAACTTCTGGATCTTGCCGGTGCTGGTCTTGGGCAGCTCGCCAAAGACGATGGCGCGCGGCACCTTGAAGCCGGCCAGGTGCTTCTTGCAGTGGGCCACGATGTCCTCGGCCGTGACCTCGGCCCCGTCCTTGAGTTCGACGAAGGCGCAGGGCGTCTCGCCCCATTTCGGGTCGGGCCGGGCCACCACGGCGGCGGCCAGCACGGCCGGGTGGCGGTAGAGCACGTCCTCGACCTCGATGGAGGAGATGTTCTCGCCGCCCGAGATGATGATGTCCTTGCTGCGATCCTTGATCTTGATGTAGCCGTCCGGGTACTGCACCGCCAGGTCGCCCGAGTGGAACCAGCCGCCGGCAAAGGCCTCCTCGGTCGCCTGGGGGTTCTTCAGGTAGCCCTTCATGGCGATGTTGCCGCGGAACATGATCTCGCCCATGGTCTCGCCATCGCGCGGCACGGGCCGCATCGTCTCGGGGTCGAGCACCTCGGCCGAGCGCTGCAGGTGGTAGCGCACCCCCTGGCGGGCGTTCAGCCGGGCGCGCTCGCCGATGTCCAGCTGATCCCAGTTGTCGTGCCGGGCGCAGACCGTGGCCGGGCCATAGACCTCGGTCAGGCCATACACGTGCGTGAGGTCGAAGCCGAGCTGCTCCATGCCCTCGATCATGGCCGCCGGGGGCGCGGCGCCCGCCACCATGGTCTTGACGCCCGCGGGCAGCCCTTCCTTCATCGCCGCCGGGGCGTTGACCAGCAGGCTCTGCACGATGGGCGCGCCGCAGTAGTGCGTCACGCCGTGCGTCTTGATGGCGTCGATGATGGCCTGCGCCTCGACCCGGCGCAGGCAGACGTTGACGCCGGCGCGCGCCGCCACCGTCCACGGAAAGCACCAGCCGTTGCAGTGGAACATGGGCAGCGTCCACAGATAGACCGCGTGCTTGGGCATGTCCCACTCCAGCACGTTGCTGATGGCATTGATGTGCGCGCCGCGGTGGTGGTAGACCACGCCCTTGGGGTTGCCGGTGGTGCCGCTGGTGTAGTTGAGCGCGATGGCGTCCCATTCGTCGGCGGGCAGCTCCCAGGCGAAGTGCGGGTCGCCCGCGGCGATGAAGTCCTCGTAGGGCGTGCCGCCCAGGGGCTGCGCGGCCGGGCCGTACAGCGCGTCATCGACCTCGATGACCAGCAGCGGCACCGCGCCCTTGCGCAGCGCCAGGGCGCGCGCCATGACGGGCGTGAATTCGGGGTCGACGATCACCGCCCGGGCCTCGCCGTGGTCGAGCATGAAGGCCACCGTCTCGGGGTCGAGCCGGGTGTTGAGCGTATTGAGCACGGCACCGGCCATGGGCACGCCGAAGTGCGCCTCGACCATGGGCGGGGTGTTGGGCAGCATCACCGCCACGGTATCGTTTTTGCCGATGCCGGCGGCGCGCAGGCTGCTGGCCAGCCGGCGGCAGCGTGCGTAGGTCTCGCTCCAGGTCTGGCGCAGCGCGCCGTGCACGACGGCCAGGCGCTCGGGATAGACCTCGGCCGTGCGCTCGATGAAGGACAGCGGCGTGAGCGGGGCGAAGTTGGCCGCGGTGCGCGGCAGGTGCTGGTCGAAGAGGCTGGTGGCGTGGGTCATGGCTGCGGACGGTTCCCTCGGGGTGACGGCTGCGGATTCAAGCAAAACTGCCTGACACGGTGCTGAGCGCGGGAAAGACCGGCTGGAGGAAAATCCCCGCCGTGTCCATTCCGCAACCCTTCATCCAGGAACTGCTCGCCCGCGTCGACGTGGTCGACATTGTCGGCCGCCATGTGCCGCTCAAGAAGAGCGGCGCCAACTACATGGGGCTGTGCCCGTTCCACGGCGAGAAATCGCCGTCGTTTTCCGTCAGCCCGTCCAAGCAGTTCTATCACTGCTTCGGCTGCGGCAAGAACGGCAACGCCATCGGCTTCCTGATGGAGCACGCCGGCATGGGCTTCATCGAGGCGGTGCAGGACCTGGCGCAGGGCGTGGGCCTGGCGGTGCCCGACGAGCGTGCCTCGCCCGAGGAGCGCGAGCGCGCCGCCGGCGAGCGCCGTCGCCAGGCCACGCTATCGGAGGTGCTGGAGCACGCCGCCAGCGCCTGGCAAAAGCAACTGCGCCGCGCGCCGCGCGCCGTGCAGTACCTCAAGGGCCGCGGCCTGTCGGGCCAGATCGCCAAGCGCTATGGCCTGGGCTATGCGCCCGAGGGCTGGCACGGCCTGGCCAGCGTCTTTGCCGAGTACGACAGCCCGCTGCTGGCCGAGGCCGGACTGGTCATCGTGGCCGAGGACGAGGACCGCCGCTACGACCGCTTCCGCGACCGGATCATGTTCCCGATCCGCAACGTGCGGGGCGAGTGCATCGGCTTTGGCGGGCGCGTGCTGGGCGACGAGAAACCAAAATACCTCAACTCGCCCGAGACGCCGGTGTTCCACAAGGGCCGCGAGCTCTACGGCCTGCACGAGGCGCGCACCGCCATCCGCGAGCACGGCCACGCGCTGGTGACCGAGGGCTACATGGACGTGGTGGCCCTGGCCCAGCACGGCTTCGGCAACGCCGTGGCCACCCTGGGCACAGCCTGCACCAGCGAGCACATTCACAAGCTGTTTCGCTTCACCGACGACGTGGTCTTCAGCTTCGACGGCGATGCGGCCGGGCGGCGCGCGGCGCGCAAGGCGCTGGAGGCCGCCCTGCCCTATGCCAGCGACACGCGCACCGTGCGCTTTCTGTTCCTGCCGCCCGAGCACGACCCGGACAGCTTCATCCGCGAACACGGCAGCGAGGCGTTCGCGCGCCTGCTGGACGAGGCGCTGCCGCTGTCGCGCTTTCTGCCCGAGGCGGCCGGCGAGGACTGCGACCTCGGCACCGCCGAGGGGCGCGTGCGCATGCTGAGCAATGCCCAGCCGCTGTGGGCCGCGCTGCCCGAGGAGGCGCTCAAGCACCAGCTGCTGGTGCAGCTGGCCCAGGCCGGGCAGCTGCCCGTGCGCGAGCTGCAGGAGCTGTGGGCACGCGCCGGCGCCCGCACCGGTCGCGCGGGTGCGGCGGCCGCGCCCCCTGCAGCCGGCGCACCCGGCGACGCGCCGCGCCGCTTTGGCAGGCGCGGCCCGCCGCGTCCGTCCCAACCCCCGCTGCCCCGCGCGCCCCTGGCCGGGCGCGCCGACCACGCAGCTCGCCTGCTGCTGTCGCACATGCATTTTTTGGAAGAGCTGTCGCACGAGGACCATGCCCTGCTGCGCGAGCAGCCGCCGCCGCACGGCCCGCTGTTCGTCTGGCTGGAGTCGCGCCTGCATGAGCACGGCCCGCAGTCCTGGGCGGTGCTGCGCGAGGCGCTGGAGGGGCACGCCTGCCAGGAACTGGCCGAGCGTCTGCTGACCGGCTCGCACGCCCAGACCGAGGGCGACGAGCGCGAGCTGCGCTGGGAGCTGCGCGATCTGCTCAACCGTGAGCTGATCGAGGCCATCAAGCGCGAGCAGAGCGAGCTGATCGAAACCGCCGAAGGCGACCCCCAGGCCCTGGCCCGCTACCGTCAGCTGCAGGAGCGCCGCCGCCTGCTGGAGACCGCGCCCCGGCCGGGCGCTTGACGCGCTCTTGAATTTGAGCCAGCCGGTATAATTTACGGTTTGTCGGCAAGAGCGACAGCAGCACCTCCGGGCCCGGGGCGACCGTGACACAGCGCACAACCGCACCCCACCTCACCGCAAGGGCTGCACACCAAATGTTCGCCCAGACATCTTGCCCGTAAAGACCCGCCCCGGGTCCGCAAAGGCCCTGCCCGGGCTGCGCCCGCTGCGCGCAGCCGCCCTGGCAACGCTTGAGCGTCTCCTTTTTTTGTGTGTGTCCACCCTTGACCCCGAGGTCGCCCATGCCCGCTCAAAAATCCGCGAAGTCGCCCAAGACGGCCGCCCCTGCCGGGTCTGAAGCTGCCCCCACTCCCGTGAAGAGCGCCGCGCGCGCGTCCAAGGTGGCTGCCCCCGCCGCACCGGACGCGCCCCCGGCCACGACGAAAGCCCAGAACGTGTCAACGCCAAGAACCGCCGCCGAACTCAAAAAAGCCGCCGATGAGCTCCTGAAGAAAAAACCCGCCCGCGCCGCCAAGGCCGCCGCCCCCGCGGTCGAGACGCCCCAGGCGCAGGCCGACGCCGGCGACGAGGAGCCGGCCAAGAAGAAGGCCACCCGCGCCAAGAGCACGACGGCTGCCACCAAGACCGCCGCTGCCAAGACCCCGGCGGCCGCCAAGAAGGCTCCCGCCAAGCGGGGGCGCAAGGCGGGCGCCAAGTCCAAGGATGAGGCCGCGCTCGACGACGATGCCGACCTGTCGGACATCGAAGCCGACTTGGAAGGCGAGCCCGAGGCCGAGCCCGAGGCGGCTGCTGCCGACCCTGCCGCGCCCGTCGAGAAGGTCAAGCCGCTGCGCATGAAGATCAGCAAGGCCAAGGAACGCGCCTTGATGAAGGAGTTCGGCCTGGACGAGACCGTCCTGTCCGAAGAAGACATGGCCAAGCGCCGCGCGCAGCTCAAAAAGCTCATCACCCTGGGCAAGACGCGCGGCTACCTGACGCAAGGCGAGATATCCGACCACCTGCCCGACAAGCTGGTGGACGCCGAGACCATGGAAGTGGTGGTGGCCATGCTCAGTGACATGGGCATCGCCGTCTATGAGCAGACGCCCGACGCCGAGACACTGTTCCAGAACAACGTCACACCCACCGCCACCACCGTGGAAGAGGCCGAGGAAGAGGCCGAGGCCGCCCTGTCCACCGTGGATTCGGAGTTCGGCCGCACCACCGACCCGGTGCGCATGTACATGCGCGAGATGGGCACGGTGGAACTGCTCACGCGCGAGGGCGAGATCGAGATCGCCAAGCGCATCGAGGGCGGCCTGATGGACATGATGGAGGCCATCAGCGCCTCGCCCGCCACCATCGCCGAGATCCTCAACATGGCCGAGGAGATCCGCGAGGGCAAGGTCGTCATCTCCGCCGTGGTGGACGGCTTCTCCGACCCCGACGAGGCCGACGACTATGTGGCCGAGGAAGACTTCGACGAATACGACGAGGACGACGACGACGACGGCAAGGGCGGCTCCAAGGCCATGACGCGCCTGCTGGAAAAGCTCAAGAACGAAGCGCTGGAGCGTTTCGACGAGCTGCGCGCGCTGTTCGAGAAGATGCACAAGATCTACGACAAGGAAGGCTACGGCAGCCCGTCGTACATGAAGGTGCAGCGCGAGATCTCCACCAAGCTGATGACCATCCGCTTCACGGCCAAGACCATCGAGAAGCTGTGCGACATGGTGCGTGCGCAGGTGGACGATGTGCGCAAGAAGGAGCGCGAGCTGCGCCGCATCATCGTGGACAAGTGCGGCATGCCGCAGGAGACCTTCATCAAGGAATTCCCGGCCAACCTGCTGAACCTGGAGTGGGTGGAAAAGCAGGCCGCCGCGGGCAAGCCCTGGAGCGCCGTGATGGAGCGCAACATTCCGCCGGTGCAGGAGCTGCAGCAGCGCCTGCTCGACCTGCAGACGCGCGTGGTGGTGCCGCTGGCCGAGCTCAAGGCCATCTACAAGCGCATGAACGAGGGCGAGTCGAACTCGCGCGATGCCAAGAAGGAAATGATCGAGGCCAACCTGCGCCTGGTCATCTCGATTGCCAAGAAGTACACCAACCGCGGTCTGCAGTTCCTGGACCTGATCCAGGAGGGCAACATCGGCCTGATGAAGGCGGTGG
>NZ_DAMCAM010000025.1:0-41975 GCF_032059615.1 Melaminivora sp.
GCTGCTCGATGACGGCACGTTCGAGGAATGGGACATGTTCGTCGAGCACCGCTGCGCCGACTTCGGCATGCAGGACAACAAGATTCCGGGCGACGGCGTGGTGACGGGCTACGGCATGATCAACGGCCGCCTGGTGTTCGTGTTTAGCCAGGACTTCACCGTGTTCGGCGGGGCGCTGTCCGAGGCGCATGCCGAGAAGATCTGCAAAGTGATGGACCAGGCCATGAAGGTCGGCGCCCCGGTCATCGGCCTGAACGACTCGGGCGGCGCGCGCATCCAGGAGGGCGTGGCGTCGCTCGGCGGCTACGCCGAGGTGTTCCAGCGCAACGTCATGGCCTCGGGCGTCATCCCGCAGATCAGCATGATCATGGGCCCGTGCGCCGGCGGTGCCGTGTATTCGCCCGCCATGACCGACTTCATCTTCATGGTCAAGGACAGCTCCTACATGTTCGTGACCGGCCCCGAAGTCGTGAAAACGGTGACGCACGAGGAAGTCACGGCCGAGGAGCTGGGCGGCGCCATCACCCACACCACGAAGAGCGGCGTGGCCGACATGGCGTTCGAGAACGACGTCGAGGCGCTGCTCATGCTGCGCCGCCTGTACAACTACCTGCCGCTCAACAACCGCGAAAAGCCGCCCGTGCGCCCCAGCCAGGACCCGGCCGATCGCAAGGACCTGAGTCTGGACACGCTGGTGCCGGCCAACCCCAATCAGCCCTACGACATGAAGGAGCTGATCCAGAAAACCGTGGACGACGGCGACTTCTTCGAGCTGCAGCCCGACTACGCCAAGAACATCATCATTGGACTGGCGCGCATGGAAGGGCAGACGGTGGGCATCGTCGCCAACCAGCCGCTGGTGCTGGCCGGCTGCCTGGACATCCGCTCCAGCATCAAGGCGGCGCGCTTCGTGCGCTTTTGCGATGCCTTCAACATCCCCGTCGTCACCTTTGTCGACGTGCCCGGCTTCATGCCCGGCACCGCCCAGGAGTACGGCGGCATCATCCGCCACGGCGCCAAGCTGCTGTATGCCTATGCCGAGTGCACCGTGCCCAAGATCACCGTCATCACGCGCAAGGCCTATGGCGGCGCGTACGACGTGATGAGCTCCAAGCACCTGCGCGGCGACGTGAACCTGGCCTGGCCCCACGCCGAGATCGCCGTGATGGGCGCCAAGGGCGCGGTGGAGATCATCTTCCGCGAGGACAAGAACGACCCGGTGAAGCTCGCCGCCCGCGAGGCGGAATACAAGGAGCGCTTCGCCAACCCCTTCGTCGCCGGCGCGCGCGGCTACATCGACGACGTGATCCTGCCGCACGAGACCCGCAAGCGCATCTGCCGCAGTCTGGTCATGCTGCGCGAGAAGAAGCTCGAGAACCCGTGGCGCAAGCACGGCAACATCCCGCTTTGATTCCGTCGTGAGCTCAGACGCCTCATGACCATCCCGAAATTCAACGCCATCAAGGCGGCGCTGCTGGACGAACTCCAAGACGGACAGCCGCATTTGCTGCGCGAACTGGTGCCGGTGTTGGCCCGCAAATTCGAACTTACACCCGAGGACTTGGCAACGCGCCACGCGAGCGGCGCGCTCAAGTTCGAGAACCTCGTGCGATGGGCGCGCCAGCACCTGAAAGACGATGGAACAATCCAGACGCCTGCACGGGGCGTCGTGCAAATCACTGAGCAGGGAACGCAGCGCCGGAATATTGGTGGCTTCGACGAGCCACTGTTTCGCACTGCGGAGCTCCCTGCGATTTCACAATCTCCAGACGAAGCGCTGGACCTCGCAATGGAGCAATTGACCACTCAATTACGGTCAGATGTCCTGGATCGCGTAAGGCAGGTATTGCCGCAGCAATTCGAGCGGTTGGTGGTCGATGTATTACTTGCAATGGGTTACGGGTTTGATGTGTCATCTGGTCATGTCACTCGCTTTAGCGGAGATGGCGGTATCGATGGCCTCGTACACGAAGACAAGCTTGGCCTAAGTTCCATTTACATCCAAGCCAAGCGTTACACAGAGAACAGCGTTGGGCGACCTGAGGTCCAGCAATTCTTGGGTGCGTTGACGGGGGCTGGCGCTACCAAGGGCGTTTTCATCACAAGCGCTGGCTTTACTCGCGACGCACGTGAATTTGCGGGACGTCTGCAAAACCAAAAGGTGGCGTTAATCGACGGCACACAACTGGCTCGACTGATGGTGGAGCATGGAGTGGGTGTAGCCACCACGAAGACCCTCGTTATTCAGCACGTTGATAGCGATTATTTCGACGCTGCTTGGGATACGCCTTGATTGCCGGAAGATTCAAAAGGAAGTTGTCATGTTCACCAAAATTCTGATCGCCAACCGCGGTGAGATCGCCTGCCGCGTGATCGCCACGGCCAAGAAAATGGGCATCGCCACCGTGGCGGTGTATTCCGACGCTGACGCCAGCGCGCGCCACGTCAAGCTGGCCGACGAGGCCGTGCACATCGGCGCCGCGCCCAGCCGCGAGTCCTATTTGCAGGCCGACCGCATCATTGCAGCCGCCAGGCAGACCGGCGCCCAGGCCATCCACCCCGGCTACGGCTTCCTGTCGGAAAACGAGGCCTTCGCACGCCGCTGCGAGGAAGAGGGCATCGCCTTCATCGGCCCCAAGGCGCACTCCATTGCCGCCATGGGCGACAAGATCGCCTCCAAGAAGCTGGCCGGCGAAGCTGGGGTCAGCACCATCCCCGGCTACAACGACGCCATCGCCGGCCCCGACCAGGCGGTGGAGATCGCCCGCAGCATCGGCTACCCCGTCATGATCAAGGCCAGCGCCGGTGGTGGCGGCAAGGGCCTGCGCGTGGCTTTCAACGACAAGGAAGCGCACGAGGGCTTTGCCAGCTGCCAGAGCGAGGCGCGCAACAGCTTTGGCGACGATCGCATCTTCATCGAGAAATTCGTGCAGGAGCCGCGCCACATCGAGATCCAGGTGCTGGGTGACGCGCATGGCAATGTGATTTATCTGAACGAGCGCGAGTGCTCCATCCAGCGCCGCCACCAGAAGGTGATCGAAGAAGCCCCGTCGCCTTTCATCTCGGACGCCACCCGCAAGGCCATGGGCGAGCAGGCCGTGCAGCTTGCCAAGGCGGTGAAGTACCAGTCCGCCGGCACCGTGGAATTTGTCGTCGGCAAGGACCAGGATTTCTACTTCCTGGAAATGAACACCCGATTGCAGGTCGAGCACCCGGTGACCGAGTGCATCACCGGCCTGGATCTGGTCGAGCTGATGATCCGCGTGGCCGCCGGCGAGAAGCTGCCGCTGGCGCAGCAGGACGTCAAGCGCGACGGCTGGGCCATCGAGTGCCGCATCAACGCCGAAGACCCCTTCCGCAACTTCCTGCCCTCCACGGGCCGGCTGGTGCGCTTTGCCCCGCCCGAGCAGAACCTGTTCCAGGGCGAGACCGATGGGCGCTACGGCGTGCGCGTGGACACCGGCGTCTATGAGGGCGGCGAGATCCCGATGTTCTATGACTCGATGATCGCCAAGCTCATCGTGCACGGCACGGACCGCGACGACGCTATCCAAAAGATGCGCGCCGCGCTCAACGGCTTCGTGATCCGCGGCATCAGCAGCAACATCCCCTTCCAGGCGGCGCTGCTGGCGCACCCGGATTTCGTCTCGGGCAATTTCAACACCGGCTTCATCGCCGAGCACTACCCGCACGGCTTTGCGTCCGAGGACGTGCAGCACGACGACCCGCAATTTCTGGTCGCCCTGGCTGCCTACATGCACCGGCGCTACCGCGCCCGCGCCAGCGGCATCAGCGGACAGCTGGCCGGGCACGGCGTGCAGGTGGGCGAGGCGTTCGTCGTGGTCACCCTGGGCCAGGGCGGCGAGCAGCAGTATCACAACGTCGAAGTGACGGATTACGAGAGTCAGTCGGGCGCCAGCACGGTGCAGGTCGGCGGCAAGAGCTACCGCATCACCAGCAGCGCGCACCTGGGCAGCATCTGCGTGCTGGGCGCGTGCAACGGCCAGGGCTTCACGGCGCAGATCGAGCGCGGCACGCCCAAGAACCCCCTGGTGCTGCGCATCTCGCACAACGGCGCGCAGATCGACGCCATCGTGCTGACGCCGCGCCGCGCCGAGCTGTTCAAACTGATGCCCTACAAGGCGCCGCCGGATCTGTCCAGGTTCCTGCTCTCGCCCATGCCCGGCCTGCTGGTCGATGTGGCGGTGCAGCCTGGCCAGAAGGTGCAGGCGGGCGAGCGCCTGGCCGTCATCGAGGCAATGAAGATGGAAAACGTCCTCTTTGCCGCGCAGGACGGCGTGGTGGCCAAGGTGGCAGCGGACAAGGGAGCGTCCCTGTCCGTGGATCAGGTCATCCTGGAATTTGAATGAAAACCTGCCCCAGCCCTTGCTGGTCAAGGGCTTGTAGCTATCAAGTTTGAAAGTCTATGACATGAGCACACAGCCACGCCCATTCCGCGTGCTGGGCATCCAGCAGGTCGCCATCGGCGGCACCGACAAGGAGCGCATGAAGCGGCTCTGGGTGGACATGCTGGGCCTGACTCACACCGGCACCTTCGTGAGCGAGCGCGAGAACGTGGACGAGGACATCCTGGCCGTGGGGCGCGGCGCGCACACGGTCGAGGTGGACATCATGCAGCCCCTGGACATCGAGAAAAAGCCGGCCGTACACGCCACGCCGCTGAACCACATCGGCCTGTGGATCGACGACCTGCCCCGGGCGGTGGAGTGGCTGACCAGCCAGGGCGTGCGTTTTGCTCCGGGCGGCATCCGCCGGGGCGCGGCGGGGCACGACATCACGTTCCTGCACCCCAAGGCCAGCGAGGAATTTCCGATCGCCGGCGAGGGCGTCCTGGTCGAGCTGGTGCAGGCGCCGCCGGAGGTGATTGCGGCGCTGGGCTGAATCTGGCGGCTCCCTCTCCCGCGTGCGGGAGAGGGTTGGGGTGAGGGCGGTTTTTGCTCGTCAAACCACCCCGCGCGCGCGCAGTTCGGCCAGGCGCACATCATCCACCCCCCACTCGCGCAGCACCTCATCCGTGTGCTGCCCCAGCGCCGGCGGCGCACGATGCAGCACCGGCGGCGTGGCCGACAGGCGCAGCGGGCTGGCCACGGTGGCGATGCGCGCCACGCCGTCGCCCGCATCGCGCGGCAGCTCCACGCGCAGGCCACGGGCGCGCACCTGGGCATCGTCGAAGGCCTCGGCAATGGTGTTGATGGGGCCGCAGGGCACGGCCTTGTCCTCCAGCAGTGCAATCCACTCGGCAGTTGTGCGCGTGCGCGTCACCGCCTCCATGGCAGGGATCAGCGCCTCGCGGTGCCGCACGCGCAGCGTGTTGCTGGCAAAGCGCGCATCCTGCGCCCACTCGGGCCGGCCGGCAGCGGCGCAAAAGCGCGCGAACTGCCCGTCGTTGCCGATGGCCAGCAGCATGGCGCCGTCGCGGGTCGGGAAGTCCTGGTAGGGCGCCAGGCTCGGATGCGTGTTGCCCTGCCTGCCGGGCGCCACCCCCGTGGCCAGAAAGCCGGCGGCCTGATTCGCCAGCACCGCCATGCCGACATCGAGCAGCGCCATGTCGATGTGCTGGCCCGCCCCGGTGCGTTCGCGCACGTGCAGCGCCGCCAGGATGGCGTTGCTGGCATACAGCCCGGTGAACAGGTCGATCACCGCCACGCCCACGCGCAGCGGCCCGCCGCCAGGCGCGTCATCGCTGCGGCCGGTGATGCTCATCATGCCGGTCATGGCCTGCACCATGAGGTCGTAGCCGGCGCGCTCGGCATACGGCCCGTCCTGGCCGAAACCGGTGACCGAACAGTAGATCAGCCGCGGGTTGAGGGCGCGCAGGCTCTCCCAGTCCAGGCCATAGCGCGCCAGGCCGCCTACCTTGAAGTTCTCCACCAGCACGTCGCAGTCCTGCGCCATCTGGCGGATGAGCTGCTGGCCCTCGGGCGTCGCCATGTCGATGGTGACCGAGCGCTTGTTGCGATTGCAGGCGGTGAAATAACTTGCCTGGTCGGTCTCGTGCCCCTGGGCGTCGCGCAGAAAGGGCGGCCCCCAGTGGCGCGTGTCGTCGCCGGCGCCGGGGCGCTCGACCTTGATCACGTCCGCGCCCAGGTCGGCCAGCACCTGCGTACACCACGGGCCGGCCAGCACGCGCGAGAGGTCGAGCACACGGATGCCGGCCAAGGCGGCGGGCCTGGAGGAGATGTCAGTCATGATGAAAATATGGTCAAAATCGGCTCAAACCCTTGCTGGACAAGCGCTGACAGCTATCAAAACGACGTGCAGCAACAGATCCGCAAGCCTGCCTCAGCGGGCGATGTCGCCCACGCACAGGTATTTGAGTTCCACGTAGTCATCCATGCCGTGGTGCGAGCCTTCGCGGCCCAGGCCGGACTGCTTGACGCCGCCAAAGGGCACGTGCTCGGTGGCCAGGATGCCGACGTTGATGCCCACCATGCCGTACTCCAGCGCCTCGCCGACGCGGAAGATGCGGCCCACGTCGCGGCTGTAGAAGTAGCTGGCCAGGCCGAACTCGGTGTTGTTGGCCGCCGCGATGGCCTCGGCCTCGGTCTTGAAGCGGAACACCGGGGCAAACGGGCCGAAGGTCTCCTCACGCGCGCACAGCATGTCGGGCGTGGCGTCGGCCACCACCGTGGGCTCGTAGAACTGGCCGCTACCCAGGCCCGGCAGCCGCCGCCCGCCGGTGAGCACCCGAGCGCCGCGCGCCAGGGCATCGTCCACATGGCGCTGCACCTTGGCCAGCGCTGCCTCCTCGATCAGCGGCCCCTGGTTGACGCCGTCCTCGAAGCCGTTGCCCACCCGGGCCGTGCGCACCTTGGCGACGAAGCGCTGGACGAATTCCTCATACACCCCGTCCTGCACATAGAAGCGGTTGGAGCACACACAGGTTTGGCCGGCGTTGCGGTACTTGCTGGCAAAGGCGCCCTCCACGGCGCTGTCCAGGTCGGCATCGTCGAAGACGATGAAGGGCGCGTTGCCGCCCAGCTCCAGCGACATCTTCTTGACCGTGGGCGCCGACTGGGCCATCAGGATGCGGCCCACCTCGGTTGAGCCGGTGAAGCTGATGTGGCGCACCGTGGGGCTTTCGCACAGCACCTTGCCGATGGCCACCGACTGCGCAGCGTCGGCGCACAGCATGTTCAGCACCCCGGCAGGGATGCCGGCGCGCTGCGCCAGCTCGGCGGCGGCCAGGGCGGTGAGCGGCGTCAGCTCCGCCGGCTTGATGACCACCGGGCAGCCCGCCGCCAGCGCCGGCGCCACCTTGCGCGTGATCATGGCCAGCGGGAAGTTCCACGGCGTGATGGCCGCGCACACGCCGATCGGCTGGCGCAGCACCAGCAGCCGGCGGTTGTTGTCGAACTGCGGCAGCGTCTCGCCGTTGACGCGCTTGGCCTCCTCGGCATACCACTCGACGAAGCTGGCGCCGTAGGCGACCTCGCCGCGCGCCTCGGCCAGGGGCTTGCCCTGTTCGGCGGTCATGATGCGCGCCAGGTCGTCCTGGTGCGCCATCAGCAGGTCGAACCAGCGGCGCAGCACGATGGAGCGCTCCTTGGCGGTGAGCGCCTTCCAGGCCGGCCAGGCGGCGTGCGCGGCCGCGATGGCGGCCTGCGCGTCCTGCGGCCCCAGGTTGGCCACATCGGCCAGGTGCGCGCCCGTGGCCGGGTCGTGGACGGCAAAGCGGCTGGCGCCGCAGACCCACTGGCCGTCGATCAGGGCATCGCTCTTGAGCAGCGCCGGGTCGCGAAGCTGGGCCAGGGGACTGGGTTGGGCAGAGGTCATGGTGCTATTGGATAAAGAGTGGCTTGCCCTTGCCTGGCAAGGGTTTCGAGGGGTTTTGACTGGAACTGCAGGAGTTATTTGCGCCGCCCGCGCAGCCACTCCAGCGTCATCATCAGTGCCGTGGTGAACAGGGTCAGCAGCGTGGCCACGGCGGCGATGACCGGCGAGATGTTCTCGCGGATGCCGGTGAACATCTGGCGCGGCAGCGTGACCTGCTCCGGCCCGGCCAGGAACAGCGTGACCACCACCTCGTCGAAGGACGCGGCAAAGGCAAACAGCGCGCCCGAGATGACGCCCGGCGCAATCACCGGCAGCGTGATGCGGAAAAACGTCTGCACCGGCCCGGCGCCCAGGCTCAGGCTGGCCTTGACCAGGTTCTGGTTGAAGCCCTGCAGCGTGGCCAGCACCGTGGTCACGACGAAGGGCGCGCCCAGCGCCGCATGGACGAGCACCAGGCCCAGGTAGCTCTCGCTCAGGCCGATGCGGGCAAAGAACAGGTAGGTGCTGACGGCCACTACCACGATGGGCACCACCATGGGCGAGATCAGCAGCGCGCTGAGCAGTCCCTTGCCGGCGAACTGCGCGCGCGCCAGGCCCATGGCGGCCAGTGTGCCCAGCGTGGTGGCCAGAAGCGTGGCCAGCGGCGCCACGATGAAGCTGTTGCGCGCCGCGCGCGCCCACTCGGGCGAGCCGAACAGCTCGCGGTACCACTGCAGCGACCAGCCCGGCAGCGGATAGGCCAGGAAGGAGCCGCTGGAAAACGACAACGGCACGATCACGAAGATGGGCAGCAGCAAAAACAGCAGCACGGCGCTGCCGAAGGCGCGCAGGCCCAGCCAGCCGAGCTTGTCGGCCAGCGTGTAGTGGGCGGGAAAGCGGGAGGGTCTCATGGCGGTGCCTTGCGTCATGGTGCTATTGTGGATTCAGCCCATGCCCAGCTCGGCCTTGCCGAACTTGCGATAGACGGCGTACAGCGCCAGCGTGGTCACCAGCAGCACCGAGCCCAGCGCTGCCGCCATGCCCCAGTTGACTTCCACGTTGGTGTATTGGGCAACGTAGTAGCTCAGCATCTGGTCGCTTGGCCCGCCCAGCAGCGCCGGGGTGACGTAGTAGCCGATGGAGGTGATGAACACCAGCAGCCCGCCCGCCGCCACGCCCGGGTAGGTCTGCGGCACATACACCTTGAAGAAGGCCGCCAGCGGCGTGCTGCCCAGCGAGATGGCGGCGCGCAGGTAGTTGGGCGGCACGGTCTTCATGACGCTGTACAGCGGCAGGATCAGAAAGGGCAGCAGGATATGCACCATGGCGATGACCACGCCCAGGCGGTTGAATAGCAGCGCCACCGGCGCTTCGGTCAGGCCTAGGCCCATCAGCGCGCGGTTGAGCAGGCCGTTGTTTTGCAGCAGCACGATCCAGGCGGCGATGCGCACCAGCACCGATGTCCAGAACGGCACCAGCACCAGGATCATCATCAGATTGGCGCGCCGCTCGGGCAGCAGGCTGAGCCAGTAGGCCAGCGGGTAGCCCAGCAAGATGGCGATCAGCGTCACCGTGGCGCTCATCTCGAAGGTGCGCACCAGGATGTCGCGGAAGGCCGCCGCCTCGGCGGGCACGGCGACGATCTCGCCCTGCGAATTGCGCCGCAGATCGACCGAGGCCAGCAGGTAGTCGGGCGTCCAGCGCGCCGAGTTCTTGGCGATCGCCTGCCAGTAGGGCAGCTCGGCCCAGCGCGCATCCAGCTGCAGCAGCTGCTCGCGCACCTGGGCGTCGCTCAGGCCCGGCTCCAGCGGCAGGGCGCGGTAGGTGCCCATGATGAGCGAGCGCGCCCCGCTGACCTCGCTGTTGAGGCGGCGCGCCAGCGCTCCGGCCTGCGCCGTCTCCTGCAGCCCGGACAGGTCGCGCACCAGCGCGCCGTAGGCGGCCTCGGGCGGGGCGCTGCGCCCGTCCCAGTCGGCCAGCACGCTGCCGGTGGCGCTCAGGGTGCCCGCCACCTCGGGGTTTTCCACGGCGCGGATCATCAGCGCGGCCAGGGGCACGACGAACACGGCCAGCAAAAAAGCCAGCAAGGGCAGCGTGAGCGCGATCGAGCGCAGGCGCCGGCGACGCTCGCTGGCGCGCAGTTGCTGGCGCAGATCCGCCGGGGCGGCGCGGCCCGGAGGCAGGGTCAGGGTGGTGGCTTGCATGGTCGAAGCGCTGGCGTGGACGGCGCGCGCTTACTGGGCGGCCCAGGCGGCGAAGCGCTTTTCCAGGGCCTCGCCCTGGTCGGCCCAGAAGGCCACGTCAAAGCGCAACGCATCGCGGCTGTTGGCCGGCGAGGTCGGCAGCAGCGCCTGCGTCTTGGCGTCGATCCTGGCCATGGCCCGGGTGTTGGTCGGGCCGTAGGAAATGTGGCGCGCGTACTCGGCCTGCGTCTCGGCGCTGCTGGCCAGGGCAATGAATTTCATGGCCGCGTCCTTGTTGACGACGCCCTTGGGCATGACCCAGAAGTCCAGGTCGTAGATGCCGCCGGCCCAGGTGATCTGCAGGTTCTGGCCCTCGCGTTGCGCGGCGTCGATGCGGCCGCTGAAGGCGCTGGTCATGGCCACGTCGCCGGCCACCAGGAACTGCGGCGGCAGCGCGCCGGCCTCCCACCACTGGATGTGCGGCTTGAGCTCGGTCAGCTTTCTGAAGGCGCGGTCGGCCCCTTCCTTGCTCGACAGCAGCTTGTACACGTCGGCGGCCTTGACGCCATCGGCCATCAGGGCGAACTCCAGGTTGTAGCGCGCGCCCTTGCGCAGGCCGCGCTTGCCGGGGAATTTCTTCACGTCCCAGAAGTCCGCCCAGCCGGTGGGCGCGGTCTTGAGCCGGTCGGCGTTGTAGGCCAGCACGGTGGACCACACGAAGGTGCCCACGCCGCACTCATGCACGGCAGCGGGCAGGAAGTCGGCCTTGTTGCCGATGCGGCTCCAGTCCATGGTCTCGAACAGGCCCTCGTCGCAGCCCCGGCTGATGTCCGGGCCTTCGACCTCGACCACGTCCCAGGTCACCTTCTTGGCCTCGACCATGGCCTTGATGCGCGCCTGCTCGCCGTTGTATTCCACCTGCGTGACCTTGCCGCCCGTGGCTTTCTCGTAGGCATCGAAATAGGCTTTTTTCTGTGCTGCGCCATTGGCGCCGCCGAAATTGACCACGGTGATGGCCTGCTGCGCCAGGGCGGGCAGGGCCAGGGCGGCGGCAGCGGCCAGCAGTGCGGTGCGGGCGGTGGAACGGATCATGGTGATGTCTCCTCGGGGATGGTGTTGTCGTGATGGGGTGAACAAGGGCCGGGCCAGCGCGCTGGCCTGCCGTCAGCGATAGACGCGCATGTGCTGCGCCGGGGCGTGCAGATGCACTTCGTGGCCGGGCCGGGGCAGGGCTTCGTGGCCCAGCGGCAGCTTGACCATGACCTCGGCGTCGCCGGCCATGCGGCAGCGCAGGCGCAGGTGGTCGCCGAAATAGATGATGTCCAGCACCGTGCCGGGCAGGGTGTTGGCGCCGGCGGCGCCGGCCAGAGCGATGCGCTCGGGGCGCACGCAGCACTGCACGGCATCGCCCACGGCGGCGCGGTTGACGTTGATGCCGCGCAGGCGCGCGCCGTCGTCCAGCACCACTTCGCAGTCCTCGCCGTCCAGGGCCTGGATGCGCGCCTTGAGAGCGGCGTTGTCGCCCACGAAGCCGGCCACGAAGCGGTTGACCGGGCGCTCGTAGAGCTGATCGACCGCATCGATCTGCTGGATGCGCCCGTCGTTGAAGACGGCCACGCGATCGGACATGGTGAGCGCCTCGGACTGGTCGTGCGTGACATAGACGAAGGTCACCCCGAGGCGCCGGTGCAGCGCCTTGAGTTCGAGCTGCATGTGCTCGCGCAGCTGCTTGTCCAGCGCGCCCAGCGGCTCGTCCATCAGCACCAGTTGCGGGTCGAACACCAGCGCGCGCGCCAGCGCCACGCGCTGCTGCTGGCCGCCCGACATCTGCGCCGGGTAGCGCGCGCCCATGGTGTCCATCTGCACCATCTCCAGCGCCCGGCGCACGCGCGACTCACGCTCGTGCGCCGGCAGCTTGCGCACGCGCAGCGGGTAGGCAATGTTGTCGGCCACCGTCATGTGCGGAAACAGCGCGTAGTTCTGGAACACCATGCCGAAATTTCGCCTGTGCGGCGGCGTGCGCGTGATCGGCACGCCGTCCAGGCTGATCTCGCCGGCGGTGGGCGACTCGAATCCAGCGAGCATCATCAGCGTGGTGGTCTTGCCCGAGCCCGAAGGCCCCAGCAGCGACAGGAATTCGCCGCGCTGGATGTCCAGGTTCAGGTCGCGCACCACCAGGCTGGTGCCGTCATAGGTCTTTTGCACCCCTCGGAAGGTGACGAGGGCATCGCTAGCTGTCATGGCAATTCCATCGGTTGTCGTGCGAAACGGCTCAGGCGCCGAACTGTAGAGGTTGCGGGACTGTCCGGCGCCCGCGCGCGCTCAGCCTGCCGCCAGCGCGGCCTGGAGCGACTGCCCGACGATGGCCAGGCCCTCGTCGAGCAGCGCATCGCTGGCCGTGAGCGGCACCAGGATGCGGATGACGTTGCCGTAGGTGCCGCACGACAGCAGGATCAGGCCGCGCTCGGCCGCCTGGGTGCACAGGTTCTTGGCCAGCTGCGCATCGGGGCGGGCCGGATCGCCGTCCTGGCACAGCTCCATGGCCACCATGGCGCCCAAGCCGCGCACCTGGGCGATGCAGGCGTGCTGCTGCGCCAGCTCCTGCAGATTGAGCATCAGGCGCTGGCCCACGTCCTCGGCGCGCTGCAGCAGGTTTTCCTGCTCGAACACGTCCAGCACCGCCAGTGCGGCGGCGCAGGCCAGTGGGTTGCCGGCGTAGGTGCCGCCCAGGCCGCCGGGGTTGGGCGCGTCCATGATCTCGGCACGGCCAATGACGGCGGAGATGGGAAAGCCCCCGGCCATGGACTTGGCCATGGTGATCAGATCCGGGGCCACGCCGCTATGCTCGATGGCAAACCATTTGCCGGTGCGCCCGGCGCCGGTCTGCACCTCGTCGGCGATCAGCACGATGCCATGCTGGTCGCACAGCGCGCGCAGGTGCTGCAGCAGCGCTGGCGGCGCGACGTTGAAGCCGCCCTCGCCCTGCACCGGCTCGATGATGATGGCAGCCACGCGCGTGGGCTCGATGCCGTTCTTGAAGATGCTCTCCAGCGAATCGATGGCGTCCTGCACGCTCACGCCGTGCAGCGCATTGGGAAAGCGCGCATGGAAGATATCCGCCGGGAAGGGGCCGAAGCCCGCCTTGTAGGGCACGACCTTGCCGGTCAGGCCCATGGTCATCAGCGTGCGGCCGTGGTAGCCGCCGGTGAAGGCGATGACGCCCGGGCGGCCGGTGTGGGCGCGGGCGATCTTGACGGCGTTTTCCACCGCTTCGGCGCCGGTGGTGAGGAACAGCGCCTTCTTGGCGAAGTCGCCCGGCGCCTTGGCGTTCAGGCGCTCGGCCAGCTCGACATAGCTCTCGTAGGCCAGTACCTGAAAGCAGGTGTGCGTGAAGCGGTCGAGCTGCTCCTTGACCGCCTGCACCACGGCAGGGTGGCGGTGCCCGGTGTTGAGCACGGCGATGCCGCCGGCAAAATCGATGTAGCGCCGACCGCTCACGTCCCAGATTTCGGCGTTCTCGCCCCGGTCGATGAAGATCTGGTGGGAGTGGCCCACGCCGCGCGCAATGGCGGCCTCGCGGCGGGCAAACAGGGCGGCGTTGTCGAGATGGGGTTCGCGTTGCATGAGTGGATGTCCTTCCTGGGGGTGCGCTCGGGCTTTGGGTCAGGCGTTGAGGCCGTCGTCGCGCCACTGTAGGAAGGGCTGGCCGGAACTAACATATACAGTTGCCGCGCCACAGCCAATGCACTGTGCTGCCCGGCCAGCCTGTACAGCAAAACCCTGTCCAGACAAACCCTGAGCGGGCAAACCCTGGGCATTTGCCGGGCCAGCCCACCCGCCCGGCTCCTGCCCTGCAGCCCTGCCGCCATCCGTGTGCCTCGGGGCGCCCGCCTTGCCCCCTCTTGCTGCCTGCCGCCATGTTCTCGCTCGATCACCAGTCCGCCACCCCTCTTGTCGTGCAGGTGGTCGAGGGCTTTCGCGAACTGGTGGACAGCGGCAGCCTGCGCCCCGGCGCCAAGCTGCCCTCCATCCGCCAGTTCGCCCACATGCACGGCATCAGCGTCTATACCGTGGTCGATGCCTACGACCGGCTGGTGGCGCAGGGCTATTGCGTGTCGCGGCCGCACTCGGGTTTTTTCGTGCGCAGGCGCGCCGATGCGCTGCAGCCCGAGCCGGCTGCCGAGCCGGTGTCCAGCGGCCAGTACCGCTTCGATGCCATGTGGTACATGCAGCGCATCTTCGAGAACCGGGCGCTGCGCCTCAAGCCCGGCTGCGGCTGGCTGCCCGGCGAGTGGCTGTTCCATGACGGCGTGCGCCGCAGCCTGCGCGCGCTGGCCGCCGAGGATGCCGACCTGGGCGGCTACGGCGAGCCCAAGGGCTATCTGCCGCTGCGCCAGCTGGTGCGCGACCTGCTGGCCGAGCACGAGGTGGCAGCCAGCGCCGAGCAGCTGCTGCTGACCCAGGGCTCGACCCAGGCGCTCGACCTGGTGGCGCGCCAGCTGCTGCGCCCGGGCGACGCCGTGCTGGTGGACGACCCGGGTTATGCCAACCAGCTGTCGGCGCTGCGCTTTCAGGGCGCGCGGCTGATCGGTGCGCCGCGCACCGCCCAGGGCTACGACCTGGAGCTGCTGGAGGAGCGCGTGCGCCAGCACCGGCCCAAGGTGTTGTTCACCCAACCCCGGCTGCAAAGCCCCACGGCCTCGACGGCGCAGGTGGCGCACCTGTACCGGCTGCTGCAGCTGGCCGAGAAATACGACTTCGTGGTTGTGGAAAACGACATCTACGCCGACCTCGACCCCGAGCCGCGCCCGACGCTGGCCAGCCTGGATCAACTGCGCCGCGTGGTCTATGTCAGCAGCTTTTCCAAGACCATCTCGCCCAACATCCGCGTGGGCTACCTGGCGGCGCACCCGGATCTGCTGGAGGAGCTGGCGCGACTGAAGATGGTCTCGGGCCTGACCTCATCGGAGTTCACAGAGCGCCTGGCCTACGGCGCCCTGCTCGATGGCCGCTGGCGCAAGCACACCAAGGCGCTGCGCGACCGCCTGGCCGTGGCCCAGCAGCGCGTGGCCTCGGAGCTGCTCGACCTGGGCTTCGAGCTGTTTGCCGAACCCAAGGCCGGGATGCTGCTGTGGGCGCGGCACCCGCGCATCGCCGACTCCACCGAACTGGCCTACCGCGCCGCCGAGCACGACATGCTGCTCGGCCCCGGCCACCTGTTCACCATCGACTTGCAGCCCAATGCCTGGCTGCGCTTCAACGTGGCGCACTGCAACGATCCGGCGGTGCTGGCCTTTCTGCGCGCGCAGCTGGATTGAGGGCGCTCTGCGCTGGGCACGAGCACGCTTTGAAAAGCGTTGTGGGAAAACCCGAAAAATATCAAATTTGATAGCTGTCAGCGCTTGTCTGGTACGGGTTTGGCGCTGGTTTTTTATCAAATCTTGCCGGGCAGGGTGCTTGCATCGATCTGTCGTCTTATTTTGGCGCAGCGGGGGGCTTTTGCCGTCTTTTGCCGTGGTTCGGCGGCGGCTTCCCGCATTTTTGCCGTATTGCAGACAAACGACGCCAAAGTGCCGCGAAAAATCTTTTTCTGATGGCAAATTTGGCGAAAAATGCCATCTTTTGCCACCTCTTGCCAAGGGCCGACTATTTGCAGCCGCAGGTGTGCCAGGAGGCGGCTGGCACGGCCACAATGCGCCGCCATGAACGAAGCCCTGTCCCCCTCTGCCCCCGAAGCGGTCGCCAGGCCGCTCACTTTTCTGTCCCCGAAGGCCACCAGCGCCCGCCCGCCCCAGTGCTGGAGCGTCGCCGGCATCCAAGCTCTGCTCGACCAGCCCTTCCTGGACCTGCTCTGGCAGGCCCAGGCCGTGCACCGCCAGCACTGGCCGGCCGGCGACATCGAACTGGCCACGCTGCTGTCGGTCAAGACCGGCGGCTGCCCGGAAAACTGTGGCTACTGCCCGCAGTCGGCGCAGTTCGACACCGGCGTGGCGGCGCAAAAGCTGCTGCCGCTCGATGAGGTGCTGGCCGCCGCCCGGGCCGCGCGGAATGCCGGCGCCACGCGCTTTTGCATGGGCGCGGCCTGGCGTGCGCCCAAGGAGCGTGACATCGAAAAAATGGCCGAGCGCATCGCCGCCGTCAAGGCGCTGGGGCTGGAAACCTGCGCCACGCTGGGCATGCTGACCCCCACCCAGGCGCAGGCGCTCAAGGCGTCTGGGCTGGACTACTACAACCACAACCTGGACACCGCACCCGAGTACTACCAGGACGTGGTGAGCACGCGCCAGTACCAGGACAGACTGGACACCCTGCAGGCCGTGCGCGGCGCCGGCGTCAAGGTCTGCTGCGGCGGCATCATCGGCATGGGCGAGGCGCCGGCGCACCGCGCCGGCCTGCTGGCGCAGCTGGCCAACCTCGACCCGTACCCCGAATCCGTGCCCATCAACAGCCTGGTGCCGGTGCCCGGCACGCCCCTGGCCGACAGCGAGCCGATCGATCCGCTGGACTTCGTGCGCGTCATTGCCGTCGCGCGCATCACCATGCCGCGCGCCCGCGTGCGCCTGTCGGCGGGGCGCCAGCAGTTGGGCGATGCGGTGCAGGCGCTGTGCTTTCTGGCCGGGGCCAATTCCATCTTCTACGGCGACCAGCTGCTGGTCACCGGCAACCCCGAGGCCCAGGACGACGAGCGCCTGCTGGCGCGGCTGGGGCTGCGGCCCACGGCAACGGGTCTTACGACCGCGGCGGCTGCTGTTTGATGGGGCAGGTGCTCATGCCCAGCAGGCCATAGGCTGGGCAGAAGCGAAACAGCCCGGTCACCAGGGGCACGATGCCGATGTAGCCCCACCAGCCGATGGTGCCCGTGACGGCCAGAGCAATCAGCCCCAGGCCGACGATGATGCGCAGGATGCGGTCGAAGCCGCCAACGTTGAGTTTCATGGAAGCTCTCCTCAGGGTTGCAAAAAGACAGACGTCGGGATGGGGGGTCAGCCGAACTGCGGCAGCTTGGATTGCTGCACCGGCTGGCCGGCGGCGGCCCAGGCGTCGTAGCCGCCAGCGATAGAGCGGACGTTGCGGTAGCCCATGTCCTGCATGGCGCACGCTGCCAGCGCCGCGCGGCCGCTGGTCTTGCAGTACAGCAGCACGTTCAGGTCGGTGTTCTGGCAGGCCGGGTTGCTGCTGAGCTGGAACTCCAGCAGGCCGCGCGGCATGTTCACGGCGCCGGGCAGGTGGCCCTGGCGGTACTCGTCGGGCTCGCGCACATCGATCAGCACATCGGCTGCAGCCACGGCCTGCGCGGCCTCGGCGACGGACAGTTCGTGGACGCGGGCCTTGGCCTCAGCCACCAGTTCAAGGGCGGTTTTCATGGGCTTCCTTTGCAGGGTTCAACATTCGGTTCAGCAGCCGGGTGGGGCGCCCAGCCTCCTCAGGGCGTGCTCCAGCATGCACCATTTCGTGACACTGCTTTGCAGCAGGTTGGCGCCGACGAAGGCGGTGAAGGCCAGCCACCACGGGCTCATGAACAACGGGCTGCCAGGGACGCCCAGGGCCAGCGACAGCAGGATGAAGGTTCCGGCCAGCAGGCGCACGATTTGCCAGGAAGTCATGGGAACAGCTCCTTGAAGAATGAAAAGAAAAGGCAGGGCACTCGGGATGTTGTGCCTGGCCGGCTCAGTTGGCTGGCCGGGCCGGGCAGGCGCCGCCGGCACAGGCCAGGCAGAACATGGCCACCAGCGGCCAGGCGAACAGCGCAAACGCCGCACCCAGGCCCAGGGCCATGCCCAGCAGGTTGAGCCAGTCCACCCAGTAGCCCATGTTGTCGAACGAGGACTGGGTCAGGTGGGGCAGCGTGAAGAACAGCAGGCCGGCCACGAAGCTGGCCGGAAACAGGGCGCGGCGCAGCGCCAGCAGGCTCAGGCGCGAGCGCGCCAGCACCATCAGCGCCAGCCAGACCACGGCCAGCGCCAGCAGCACCGGCCCCAGGCCCAGGGCGATTTCGTAGAGGATGTTCAGCACCAGCCAGATTTCGTACATGACGTGTCTCCTTGGAAAGTCTCGACAAAGCATCGCACGCACATCAGACGCGGCCCTTGAGCACCGCCATGTAGGCGGGCTTGAGCATCCGGATCTTCATCAGCCAGGCGGCGTAGCTGTCCTGCAGCGGCTCGATCATGGGCAGCGAGGGCGTGAGCCGGCCCTCGTAGTCGAACTCGATCAGCCAGGCCGAACCCTCGCGCACGATCATGGGGCAGGAGGTGTAGCCATCGAACACCTCGCCCGGCGTGCGCCCGGCGATGACCTCCACCAGATGCCGGGCGACGATGGGCGCGCTCTTCTTGACGGTGGCCGCCGTCTTGCCGCGCGGCGTGCCATTGGTGTCGCCCAGGCCGAAGACGTTCTTGTAGCGCCGGTGCTGCAGGGTGTTCTTGTCCACCTCCAGCCAGCCGCCGGCGGCCATGGGGCCGTCCTGCCAGGCCAGATCCGAATTCTTCACCGCATCGACGGCGCGCATGGGCGGCACGACGTGGATGAAGTCGTAGGGCACTTCGCTGGTCTCGCCCTCGGGCGTGGCGAAGGTGGCGCGGCGTGCGCCGATGTCGATGGCCGTGAGCTTTTGCCCGTACTGCACGCCCACGCCCAGGGCCTGCCAGCGCTGGAGCACGCTGTCGTTGACCGCCGGCACGCCAAAGACGTTTTGCAGCGCCGAATAGAAGGTGATGCTCGACTTGTCCAGGGTGCCGGCCTGCGCCAGCCGGTCGCGCAGCATGAAGGTCATCTTCAGCGGCGCGCCGGCGCACTTGAGCGGCGTGGCCGGCAGCGTCATGACGGCCTGGCCGCCCTTTTGCCGAAAGCTGTCCATGGCGGCCCAGGTGGCGACAGCTGCCTCGGCGCTGGGATAGACGCTGGCCAGACCGTTGCTACCGATGGCCTTGATATCCATGCCCTCGATCTGCGCCCAGTCCTGGTGCGTGCCGGTGGCCACGACCAGGTAGTCGTAGGTGATGCGCTGGCCGCTGGCGGTGACCACCGTGTTGGCCGCCGGGTCGAACTCGGCCACCATGTCCTGCACCCACTGCACGCCGGCGGGCTGCAGCGCGGCGTTGCGCTCGATGACCTTGTCCACCGGCCATACGCCCGTGGCCACCAGGGTGTAGCCGGGCTGGTAGTGGTGTGCCTGCTTGGCATCGATGATGGTGATGCGCGCGCCATCGAGCAGGCCTTGCAGGCGGTGCGCCACGGCGATGCCGCCCAGGCCGCTGCCGGCGATGACGATGTGCGCCTTGGTCGGCAGGCGGGCGGCATGGGCCGGGGCGGCAGTGGCCCCCAGGCCGATGCCGGCGGCAGCTCCTGCCCCTGCGGCTGCACCCAGCCAGGCGCGGCGGGACAGGGGCAGGGCGGTGGAGGATTGGGTGGCGCCAGCCGGGGCCGGGCTGCCTTGCGGATGGGGGTGCATGGGCATGGTCATCTCCCTGTTTCCTGGTTGTTTCCTGGTCTGTGCCGGCGTGGCTACAGCGCCTGTCCCAGCCAGCGCACGACCTGCGCCGGCCCCTGGTGTCCCGGGCCTTCGTCCAGGTTGGCCAGCACTTCGGCGCCCAGTTCCTCGCGCAGCAGGCCGGCGAAGTCCTGGCGCAGCGCGGCCAGGGTGTAGAGCATGTCCACGTCCTTGGGGCCGCCGCTGGCGAAGGCCAGTTGCTGCGGGGTGAAGGCCTCCAGCAGCAGCCAGCCGCCCGGGCGCAGGGCGCGCGCCAGGCGGCGGTGGATGGTGGGGCGCACCTGCGAAGGCAGGTGGACGTAGGTCAGCACCACGGCGTCGCAACTGGCCGGCTCGGGCGTCCAGGTGTCCAGGTCGGCTTGCAGGGTCTGCAGGGCCACGCCCTGCTGGCGGGCCAGAGCGCGGGCCTTGTCCAGACCCACGGCGGAGGCATCGACGGACAGCACCTCGTGGCCCTGGGCCGCCAGCCAGACGCCGTTGCGCCCCTCGCCGTCGCCGGGCACCAGCACGCGGGCCGCCGGGGGCAGCCGCCGTGCCTGCTCGCGCACGAAGGCATTGGGCTCGGTGCCGTACTTGTAGTGCGGGCTGTCGAAAGCCTGATCCCAGAATGTCATTTTTTGCCTCCTTTTGCTGTTTTTCCCTTGCTGGACAAGCGCCATCAGCTATTGAAAAGTGAGTAAATACACTTGCTGGCCAGCATTTTTTTCACTCCTTTTCTTTCTGGGCGCTGCCTGTGGCGGCATCTGCCGCTGCCGCAGCCAATGCCTGGCTGGCGGCCCGCAGGCGCTGTTCGTCCAGCTGGCCGGCCAGCAGGGCCAGGCGCAGGCCGTCCAGCAGCAGCGCGCCGCGCGCCTGGCTCAAAGCCAGCTCGGCGGCGGCGGCGTCGTTCTGGGCGTTGAGCCAGTCCAGCAGCGTGCGGTCGCCGGCCTCGCGCCCGGTGCGCGTGGCGTCCAGGCGCGACCGACTGGCGTTGAGCGCGTGCTCCAGCGCCTGCACGCGCTGCGCCCCGGCGGACAGGCCCAGCCAGGCGGCATGGGTCTGGCTGGCGACCTGCTGGCGCGTGCTGTCCGCCTGCGCCTGGGCCTGTTCGAGCTGGCGCAGGGCCTGCTCCTGACGGGCCTCGCGCATCCCGCCGGTGTACAGCGGCACGGTGAGCTGCACGCCCACGCTGGCGCTGCGGGCGCTGCTGCGCGAGCGGCCAAAGTCGCCGCTGCCGTGCAGTCGCTCCTGACCGGCCTGGGCCACCAGCTCGACGCTGGGCGCGGCGCGGGCGCTGTGCCGCTCGGCCTCGGCGCGCGCCAGCTCCTGCGCCAGCCGCTGCAGGCGGATGCCGGGGTTGGCGTCTTCGGCCTGCTGCTGCCAGTGCGCCAGGGGCAGGGCGGTGGCGGCACTGGCGTTCGCGGCTGTAGCCGCGGCGACGGGCAGCTGCGGGCGCAGGGTCTCGGGCGGCAGGCCGGTGGTGTCGGCCAGCAGGCGCTGCTTGACCTGCAGCGCGACCTGCGCGGCCAGCTCCTGCGCCTGCAGCGCAGCCAGCCGGGCGCCGGCCTCGTGGGTGTCGGTGATGGGCGCGTCGCCGATGCGAAAGCGCTCCTGCGCTTCTTCGAGCGCGCGTTGCACGGCCTGCAGTTGCTGGCGCGTCAGCTGCAGGGCCTGCTGCGCCAGGGCGGCGTCCAGGTAGCGCTCGGCGGTGCGCAGCATGGCCTGCTGGTGCGCCGCCTGCCACTGCAGCTCAGCCCTGTCGGCCTGCAGCTGCAGCAGCTGCTGCTGGACGCGGCGCTGCGGGTGGTACAGCGGCTGGCTGGCCTGCAGCGCCCAGCGCGTGGCCGTGCCGCCGTGGACGGAGGTGGAAAAATCCACCCCGTCGTTTTGGCCCATGCCGGGCGCGGCAAAGTGGGCGCCACGCGTGTCGCTGTCATGGCTGGCGGCGCCGGCGCTGGCGGCAAGCTGCACGCCCGGGCGCCACAGGGCGGCGGCCTGCTCGCGCAGCGGCTGGGCGCCGGCACGGGCGGCACGCGCCACGGCCAGCTCGGGGTCGTGCTGCTCGGCCCCCGCCCAGGCGGCCAGCAGGTCGGTTGCCAGGGCAGGGCGCGGCAGGGCCCCGGCAAGTGTCAGGCCGGCAGCCAGGGCCAGGGCGCTCAAGGCCCTGGAGGAGAGGGGCAAGGCAGGCATGGGTGGGCAGTCTTTGCGTGGAGAGCGAAGGGGGACGGGGCGCTGCCGGCGGGGTTCAGCCAGCCTTGGCGGCGGCCTGGGCGGCGAACTCGTCGAAGGCAGCGCTGGCACGGGCGGCATACATCAGCGATGGCCCGCCGCCCATGTAGACGGCCATGCCCAGGGCTTCGGTCAGCTCCTCGCGGGTGCAGCCGAGCTTGACCAGGGCCTGCGTGTGGTAGCCCAGGCAGGGGTCGCAGCGCACCGACACCGACAGGGCGATGGCGATCAGCTCCTTGGTCTTGACGTCCAGCGCGCCGTCCTTGGTGGCGGCCTGCGCCATGGCGGAAAACCCGCGCAGCGTGTCGCCGATCTCGCCGCGCAGCTTGCCGATCTCGGCGCTGGTGTCCTTGATGATTTCCTGGTAGCTGGGGAACATGGTGTGACTCCTTGTCGTGAGGGTGAAAAAGCAAGCTATCCATTCAATAGCTGAAATCGCTTGCCAGGTAATGGTTTCAGGCCGTTTTGCCCATTTCCTGCTGGCCTGGCGCGCGCCGGCGATAGGCGGCGTAGTACAGCGTCGGGATGACCACCAGGGTCAGCAGCGTGGACGCCAGGATGCCGAAGATCAGCGCGATCGCCAGGCCGTTGAAGATGGGGTCGTCCAGGATGAAGAAGGCGCCGATCATGGCCGCCAGGCCGGTGAGCACGATGGGCTGGGTGCGCGCGGCCACGGCGTGGACGACGGCACGGGCCAGCGGCACGCCACCGGCCTGCTGCAGCCGCACGAAGTCCACCAGCAAGATGGAGTTGCGCACGATGATGCCGGCCAGGGCGATCATGCCGATCATGCTGGTGGCGGTGAACTGCGCGCCCAGCAGGGCATGGCCGGGCATGACGCCGATGACGGTGAGCGGAATGGGCGCCATGATGATCAGCGGCGTGAGGTAGGAGCCGAACTGCGCCACCACCAGCAGGTAGATCAGGATCAGGCCGACGGCATAGGCCGCCCCCATGTCGCGGAAGGTCTCGTAGGTGATGCGCCACTCGCCGTCCCAGCGCAGGCTGTAGTCGCGCTGGGCGTCCTGCGGCATCTCGACGAACAGCTCCTGCAGCGCGCCGCCGCCGGGTGTGGCGATGCCAGCCAGCGCGCCGCGCATGGCGAACATGCCATACAAAGGGCTGTCCACGCGCCCGGCCATGTCGCCCTGCACGAAGTCCACCGGCAGCAAGTCCTTGTGGTAGATCGGCTGCTCGCGCTGCGTGTTGCTCACGCTGACCAGCTCGCGCAGCGGCACCAGCCGGCCCGCCGCGCCCGGCACGCCGAGCTGCAGCAGGGCATCCAGGCTGCCGTGGCTCTCGGGCGGCAGCTGCAGCCACACGGGCACCGGGGCGCGGCTGGCGTCGCGCAGCCAGGTCACGGCCTCGCCGGCCAGGCCGGCGCGCAGCGTGGCCACGATGTCCGGCTGCGCCACGCCGGCCAGCGCGGCCTTTTGCCGATCGACCAGCAGCAGCGTGCGCGGCGCCGGGGCAATGGATGTGGAGTCCACATCGACCACACCCGCCGTCGATTCGAAGACTGCGCGCACGGCCTGCGCCACCTGGCGGCGGCCTTCGGTGTCGGGGCCGTAGATTTCCGCGACGATGGGCGCCAGCACCGGCGGGCCGGGCGGCACTTCCACCACCTTGACATTGGCGCCCCAGCGCCGGCCAATGTCCTGCAGCGCGGCGCGCTCGCGCATGGCGATGGCATGGCTTTGCTCCTTGCGGTGCTGCCGATCCACCAGATTGACCTGGATGTCGCCCAGCTCGCTGCTGGCGCGCAGCTCGTACTGGCGCACCAGGCCGTTGAAATTGATGGGCGCTGCGGTGCCGGCGTAGGCCTGCCAGTCCTGCACCTCGGGCACGCTGGCCAGGTGCGTGCCGAGTTCGCGCAGCACGGCGGCGGTGTCCTCCAGCGGTGTGCCGGCGGGCATGTCCACGACGATCTGGAACTCGGACTTGTTGTCGAAGGGCAGCATCTTGAGCTGCACCCAGCCCAGCACCGGCAACAGCACCGACAGCGCGATCAGCGCGGCCACGGCAAGCCACAGCAGCGCCCGGTTGCGCCCGCCGCGCTGTTCATGGAGCAGCGGGGCGAAAGTGCGGGCGAAGAACGGCTCCAGCCGGTCGGTCAGGCCGGTGTGGCCGCCGGCGCTGTGCGACTTCATCCAGAGCCGGGCCAGCCAGGGCGTGACGACGAAGGCAATCGCCAGCGACAGCAACATGCCCATGCTGGCGTTGATGGGGATGGGCGCCATGTACGGCCCCATCAGGCCGGAGACAAAGGCCATGGGCAGCAGCGCGGCAATGACCGTGAAGGTGGCCAGGATGGTCGGCCCGCCGACCTCATCAACGGCGCGCGGGATGATCTGCGCCAGCGGCAGGCCGGGCTGGAGCTGCTGATGGCGGTGGATGTTCTCGACCACCACGATGGCGTCGTCCACCAGGATGCCGATGGAGAAAATCAGCGCGAACAGCGACACGCGGTTGAGCGTGAAGCCCCAGGCCCAGGAGGCGAACAGCGTGGCCGTGAGCGTCAGCACCACCGCCAGCCCGACGATGGCGGCCTCGCGCCGGCCCAGCGCCAGGAACACCAGCGCCACCACCGAGGCCGTGGCAAACAGCAGCTTCTGGATCAGCTTTTGCGCCTTGTCGTTGGCGGTCTCGCCGTAATTGCGCGTCTGGCGCACCTGCACGTCATCGGGGATCAGCACGCCCTGGAGCTGCGTCATGCGCGCCGACAGGGCATTGGCCACGTCGATGGCGTTCTCGCCGGGCTTCTTGGTCACCTGTAGCGTGATGGCTGGCCATTCCTGCACCTGGCCGCCCTCGCCATCCTTGCCGCGCTGGCCATCCTTGCCGCGCTGGCCCAGCCAGACCAGGCGCTGCGCCGGCGGCGCGCCGTCGCGCACCTGCGCCACGTCCTGCAGGAAGATGGGGCGACCGGCGCGCGTGGCCACGACCAGCCCGGCCACCTCGCGCGCCGAGGCCAGGAAAGGGCCGGCCTGCAGCTCGACGCTCTGGCCGCCGGCCAGCAAGTCGCCCACCGGCAGGCCGAAGTTGGCCGACTGCAGCGCGGCGCGCAGCTCGCGCACCGACACGCCGGTGCTGGCCATGCGCGCAGCATCGAGTTCGACCACCACGGCGCGGCCCGGCCCGCCGATGGCACGCACCTCGCGCACGCCGGGCACACGGGCCAGCTCGGCCTCGATGGTGTGGGCCACGCGCTCCAGGCCGAAGGTGTCGGCGGTCTCGTCGCTGGCGTGCAGGGTGAAGCTGACAATGGGCACGTCGTCGATGCCTTTGGGGCGAACCAGTGGCTCCTGCACGCCCAGGCCCTGCGGCCACAGGTCGGCATGGCTGCGCAGCTGGTCGTGCAGGCGTACCAGCGCGACGTTGCGCGGCACGCCGACCTTGAACTGCACGGTGAGCATGGCCAGGCCGGGGCGCGAGACAGACATGACGTGCTCCGTGCCCTCCATGCCGGCCAGCAACTGCTCGGCTGGGGTGGCAATCATCTGCTCGACATCACGCACCGAGGCCCCGGGGAAGGGCACCAGCACGCTGGCCATGGTCACGTCGATCTGCGGCTCTTCCTCGCGCGGGGTGACCAGCACGGCAAAAACACCGAGCAAAAAGGCCACGAGTGCCAGCAGCGGGGTGATCTGCGCCGACTGGAACAGGGCGGCGATGCGGCCTGAGACGCCCATGCGGGCCTGGGGAGCGGCGTGTGGCATGTCAACGCACCCGGGCAGCAGCCTGTGGATCGAGTGCCACGCGCTCGCCGGCGCGCAAGCCACTCAGGACGGGAATGGGTGCTTGGCCGTCGGCAGCACTGGCCGGAGCCTGACCCAGCCGCACCTGGCGCAGGCGAGGGCGCTGCTGCTCATCCAGCACATAGACAGCGGTCAGCTCACCCCGGCGCAGCACGGCGCTGGCTGGCACGGCCAGGAGGGTGGATTCAGTCCGTCCGCCTTCTGCTGGCTGTACACCGGGCAGCCACAGGCGCGCGAACATGCCTGGAGCTGCAGCCGCAAAACCAGGGGGCAGGGCAACGCGCAGCTGCACCGTGTGCGTCGTCCGGTCCACCGTGGGCAGGCGCTGGACTTCCTGCAAGGGTACGTTCACGCGGCCAGCTCCCAGGCTGGGAACTTCCAGCTGGGCGGAGCCGCCCGGCGGCAGCCATGCCTGCGGCGCCGCCGCGGCAATGCGCAATGCCGTCGGGTCGTACAGCCGCACCAGGGGGCGGCCGGGAGTGGCCATGTCGCCCAGGGCCACAGGCACCTCGCTGACCACACCGGAGTAGGGCGCTCGCACGATATGCAGTCCGGCCTGCGCGGCGGCAGCGCCGGCCTGGGCCTGCAAGGCCCGCACCTGCGCGTGGGCGGCCTGCGCCTGGGCCTGGGCGCGCTCCAGGCCGGCCTGGCTGACGTACTGACGGGAGAACAGCTGCTTCTGGCGCGCCAATTCGTTGTCGGCCAGCCGTGCCTGGGAGCGGGCGGCGTCCACCTGCGCAGCGCGGGCAGCAGCGTTCTGGCGGATGGTTTGCGCATCCAGGCGCAGCAACTCCTGGCCTTCTCGCACACGGTCGCCCACTCGTACCTGGAGCTGCACCACGGCCCCCGACACCTGGGCGGCAAGGGATGTGTCGCGAACGGGCTCGATCACGCCGTCGGCACTGTGCAGGCTGCCGGAGCCAGCAGGCTGCACTACTGCCGAAGCCAACTCTCCGGCGGAGGCATCCACCTTGGCCGGCAAAGCCGGCAGGCCGAGCACGACGGCCAGTATCAGAGGCGGCGTTCGGGACAGGCGCAGGGGCATGATGAGGAAGGGCATGATCCTATTGTTTAACTAAATAGTTGAATAGTCAAACAAGTTTTAGAATGTCTGCCATGCACCACATCCATCCATTTAGGAGGGCGGCCGAGTGAAGGAACTTCCACCAGAAGCCCTGGAGCATGTCGCCGCGTATTTCCAGGCCTTGTCCGAGCCCACGAGGCTGAACCTGATCAATCTGCTGCGCGCGGGCGAGCGCAATGTGGGGGAGCTGGCCCGCAGTTGCGGCTGCACGACGGCCAACACCTCCAAACACTTGGCCTTGCTGGCCGGCCAGGGGTTGGTGGCGCGCGAAAGCCGCGGCACCAGCGTGTACTACCGCATTGCCGACGAGACGATCTATGCGCTGTGCGACCTGGTCTGCGACAGCCTGGCACGCAAGTTCGCCCAGCAGGCGCAGGAGCGCGCCATGTTTCATCCGCGGCCGGACATTTCGTGAACGAAGATGCGCTGAGGTCAACGGCCGCGTCTTGCTCAAGGCTGCGGCGTCAAAGTTCTGGGCTGCAGCATCCAGCGCCTGGAAAACCTGGAGCGGCAAGCGTGGGCGGGGCGCACGAAGGGGCACCGAAAGCAGAAAACGCGGCTTATATTTTACATAATATACATCGTATTCCTAATATCCACCAAAACCCGACGATTCCAGTCCTCCCGGCTTGCCCGGGCCTGTCAAATCCGCTGTTTTCCCTGGGAAAGGCCTCTTTCAGGCCTTTAACCGGGCCTTTTTCGGGTGTGCGCGGCGCTGGGGATAATGCGTTCCATGCGATTTCTCCACACCATGCTGCGCGTTGGCAATCTCCAGCGCTCCATCGACTTCTACACCCAGGTGCTCGGCATGCAGTTGCTGCGCACGTCCGAGAACCCCGAATACAAATACTCGCTGGCGTTTCTCGGTTTCGACGGCGGCAACCCCGGCCAGGCCGAGCTCGAGCTGACCTACAACTGGGGCACCGAGAGCTATGACATGGGCAGCGCCTATGGCCATATCGCCCTGGGCGTGCCCGACGCCTATGCCGCCTGCGAACGCATCAAGGCTGCGGGCGGTAACGTCACGCGCGAAGCCGGCCCGGTCAAGGGCGGCAGCACGGTGATCGCGTTCGTCACCGACCCCGATGGCTACAAGATTGAATTAATACAAAGGGAATCAACAGCTTACGAAAGTAGCCGCCAAAGCGCCGCCGAATCTGATCCATTGCGCTCATAAGAATAACTGGCGCCGTGCCCTTGCGCCGCGCTAATCGATGCGCGGCAGGGGGCCATCATCGTTGATGGGACACAACTCACGCGCCGCCCTCTTCTGCAGCTGCCGGGCCAGCTCGCGCTGGTCTCGCCGCAGGCGCTGGTCCAGTTGACGCGACCGGCGGGCGCTGGTGGGTCCGCTGGCGACCTGGCGACCTTCAGGGTGCGGCGCGGCGCGCATCGCGGGCGTCCTCAATGTCGAGGATCTGATTGAGCTGGCCGCTCAGCTCGGCATACCGGGCGCGGCAGGTGGCGATGTGCTCGGCCGCGTCGCGTTCGCTGGCGTAGCCGCCGGCGTCGTCCGCAGGTCCGGCAGCGGCTGCGGCCGACCCCGCAGCGCGGCCGGCAGGGGCTCGCAGGCCCAAGTTTGGCGAGGCAGGTTTGCCGATGGCGTTGAGCATGCCGACAGTGCCAGCATCGAGGCAGCGGCGATCAGATAGCTTTGCAATGCGCGCACGTGCATCTCCCAGTTGGTTGTTGAGCCCGGCCAGAGCGGCCGCGTGTTCGCCGACCTTGCGGGCGGCCAGCTGGCGCTGCTGGCGCGCGTCGGATTCGCGCAGTTCGCGCGCCTCGTCCTCAGCCGCCTGGCGCTCTTTTGTGGCGGCCGCGGTGTTGGCCTGCCAGCGCCATTCCTGCACGCGCCAGGCGCCGGCGCTGGCCAGTGCGGCGGTCACCAGGGCGGTGGCCGCGTAGGTGTAGAGGGCCTTGGCCATTACGCAGCCTGGATGCCCAGCTGCGTGCCGGCGTTGCTGATGGTGATGACGCGGTTGACAGGCCTGTCCGGCACGCGCGTGGACAGATGCACCCAGGCCTTGCCGCCCACGTGCTCGTAGATGAGCTGGCCGATGCCCAGCGCGCCCACCAGCGGCGCCAGGCCACGCGCGATCTGCAGCGGCGTTCCGTATCCGGGCGCGACGACGTCGGCCGCCCTGCCTTGCACGTGGTCGCTGGTGGCCACGCCGCCCACGGCTCGGTTGACGGCCTGCGAGCGGTAGCCGCTGGTGACGATGACGGGCGCGCCCAGGTGCGCGCGCACGCGCTCGAGCAGCTCGGCCAGGTGCTGCAGCTGCACGGTGGCCTGCGGGCTGGGCGTGTTGTCCAGTCCCAGGCGGCGGGCAGTGCTGCTGGCCGTCAGCTCGGCCAGCGAAAAATGCGGGGTCAGTTGCATGGTGTCTATCCCTCTTTGACGCGGGTGCGGACGATCAGGACGGCAAAGCCCAGGACGATGCAGACGTCCTGCAGCGTGGGGGCCTGCAAGGGCATCAGCACCACCAGCACGCCAGCAGTGCGCGGCGCGGCGGAAAGGTGCTGCAGCAGGGGCGAGGCCAGCGCGCCGCCGCCGCCCAGGGCCAGCAGCAACCAGGCAATGGCCTTGAGCCACTCGGTGGTGCGCTCGCGCGCGCCCAGGCCCGGGCGGCACGGCGTGGTGCGCTCCAGCTTGTTGAGGGCCTCGGCCAACACCACCAGGCCGGCCAGCGCGTGAATGAATTGCAGCCAGGCGGTCATGGCGAGGCCTCCCCCGTGGCGGGCGCCATGGGTTGCCCCGCAAGGCGCCGGATGACAAACATCAGCACTTGCTGTGCGCCGCCGCCCACCGCGAACGCGCCGCCCAGCAGCAATGACTCGGGCACCTGCGCCAACAACATGGCCAGCGGCGTGAGGTAGCCCGCCGTCAGGCTGGAGGCGAACGCCACCGCCATGCGCCGCAACGTGGTGCGCAGCAGCACGGGCCAGGTGTCGCCCGTGCCGGGCACGGTGTTGAGCAAGATGATGGCCACCAGCGAGCCAGCGAAGCCGGCCACCAGCAGATCCACCCGCAGTCCCAGTGGCACGCCGAAAGCCGTCAGCACCGAAGTGGAGACGGCCGCGGTGGCGACGGTGACCACGCCGGCGGCTGTGGTCGTGGGCTCAGGCATTGGCAGCTCCGGCTGGTATGGGCGTAAAAAAACCCGCTGGCGCGGGCTGTAGGGCGTGGTGTCGTGAAACGTTCATACGGGCCACCCGGCGCTCACGTCGTATGCGTCGCAAGCCGCCAGATCGGCCAGCATGGCGATGGCCTCGTGGTGCGCGCGCTCAGCCGAAAAACATGCCTGCACATGCAGGGCGATGGCCGCGGCGATGGCCTTGATCTCGGCCAAGGTCAGCGTGACCCACCCGGACGGCGCCTTGAAATCCACCTCAGCGACACCAGCCAGCTCGGCGTTGGCGATCACCGACGTGATGCGGTTTTGGTCCTCGACGCCCGTGGCCACGCGCCCGCCATTGGGCAGCGTCAGGCCGCCGGTTTCGTGCTGCCAGCGCAGACTTGTGGCACGCGCAGTCAAGACGTCCTTTGTGCCTTGCAGATCCAGGACAGGTGACGTGGGCAGCGCCGCTACGCCGTCTGCAACGCGGTATTCGTCCATGCGCTTGGCGTCGAAATCCTCCGGCGCCTGGACCCAGGCATCCGGGCCCGCATAGTCATTGGTGGCGGTGGCGACGATGCGATCGCCCTGAATGATGAGTTTCATGCCTGCCTCACAGCTTGATCATGCGAACTGCGCGAGCCCGAGCCAACTGATCCCGGGAAGAGTAGCTCCAGGCGCCGGACAATGAGTTCACGAACGGCGCGCCACCCTGGACGTAATCGGAGGCATCGCGTTCGGGGCATGCAGCCCAGTAATTCCCAGCTTCGTACGCTTGTGCGCCACCGACCTTGAACAAGGCGTTTTCTGCGACGCTTGGGCGCATCCGGTCTAGCAGGAGCTGGAGAACCGGCGCCGTGGGCGGCGCCCAATCGATGTAGCCACCGATCGTTAAGCTGCGCGACCACTGAAAAAGCGGGTGCTGCGCGTCGTTTAAGGCTTCGGCTATAGGCAAACCGAAGTAGGTATTGCTGGAAGTAAGAGAGGTGGTGTTGGTCAATTTCCATTGCACGCTGGCGTTTTCTCCGCCGATTTTGGGTGCCTGGATGACCGCATACCGACCATCCTCTGCCGTAACCACGCACCCCAGGTAGCCTCCCCCCAGGGCACCCCCGTACACCGTCGCGCGCAGCGACGCTGATGCATCGATGACGGACATGCGCGCAGGCATCCTGAGCAGATCAAGGAACAAGCCCTCAGACCGCAACGCCTGGCTCAGCTGACTGGGGCTGGACAGCGCCCAATCCAACAGTCCTGCCACGCTGCTATACGCCTGCGGGTCCAGCCCAGCCTGGGCGGCATACAGCTTAGCGCGACTTGTATCGCTGGACAGTAGAGCGTTGTAGGCCGATGCATTGGCTTTGATCTCTGCCATCAGCGTCGGATGGACCAGCAGGTGATTCAGCGACGCGCTGCTGGACAGCAACGTGGTAAACGCCGAATGGCTGTTGATGATCCGCCGCGCCTGGCCGCGCATGCCGTACATCACGGACAGCTCACTCAGCCGTGTGGGGTCGCTGGTCAGAAGGGCCTGCAGCCCGGCGCTGTTGAGCGTGCCGGCCTCCAGGGCGTTGATCAAGCGCATGGCGCGTACGAGGGGCATGTCAGGACTCCTTGAAAACGGTGATTTGCCACTGCGCTGCAATCGTTGAGGCAGCAGCAGCGGATGGGTTGGACAAAGTGACGGTGACGGTATCGGCGGCGCTGACGCGGGCGGTGACGGCCAGGCGCGCATCGAGCGCGGCCAGGGGCGTGGCCAGCACCGCCTGGCCGGGCAGTGCGCCGGGCAAGAACGCAGGGAAGCGGGCCTGCGCCGTGGCAGCTACCGATGACAACGCGCACGACGCGGTGGCACGCAAGAGCTGTCCAGCGGCGGCGCGGCTGAACGCGCTCTCGCGGATCTCGTCGTCGGGCAGACTCCAGGCGGCCAGCAGGTCGGGGTGAGCCGCGGCCAGCAGCCAGCGGCCTGCTGCAGCGGCAAAGCAGCTTTCGTCGTCATCCGGCTCATCACTGCCCGTCTCCCAGGCAAACAGCCCCAGGCCATCGACCAGCACGAGGTCGCCGCTGGCGCCCGCACGGCCGCGAAACTGGGCGCGACTGTCGTAGGCCAGCGAATCAATCCCACCGCCCGTTTTTGCCCAGGCAGGCGACACTCCGGGCTCGGCGGCGGAAGCGCTGGGGATGGCCTGCAGCGACACCCAGAATCTGCCGGCGTGGTAGGTCGTCGAGCCTTTGGCAACGGCACCGGACAACTCCGACCACGGCCCCACAAAATTGGCCACGGCCTGCGCTGCAGCGGCACTGTCGGCGGCTTGGGATGCCGATTGCGCTGCGGCGTTTTTGATGGCGTTGGTATCGGCCACGGCCTGGTCGGCAATCGCCTTGGTTTGCGCCAGGGCCTGTGTCTTGACCTGTTGCGTGTCTGCCAATGTCTGCGCGGCGGCTTGCACCAGCTCGTGCGTCGCCGCGGCGTTTTGCTGGGTTGCGGCCGCCAGCACGTTCGCACCAGGCTGCAGCACATCCTTCTGCCACGCTAAAAATGCTTCGTACTGCAGGTCGAAGCTGATCTCGTCGTCGGCGGAATTGGGCACCGGCGGGCCAGGCGGAATAGGGATGGGCTCGACAATATCGGTCATGTGGGTAGTCCTTCGATCTGAAAATCTGCCGTGGTGTGCATATATCCCTCGCGCGCCACGTCTGCGCTCTTGAGTACGCCGAACACCAGGCTTTGGGCATAGCCCGTGGCCAGCGTCGGGGCGTAGGCAGCGCCGCGCCCGAGCAAGGCGCGCAGCTGGACCAGGGCGTTGTCCTCTTGTTTGCCTGACAGCTCCACCGTGCCCGACATGTCGTAGCCGGTGCCGTAGATCAACACCGAGGTGCTGCCATCGGGTTCGTCGCGGCGGTGCGTCCAGGCCTTGGGGCTGCGACGCAGGCCGTACACCACGCCGCCCCAGTGCACGCCAGGGATGAACCGCAACCGCCCGATCTCGCACTGCACCATGCGGCGCAGCTGGCCTGTGCCCCCTTGCACAGTGATGCAGATCTCCGCATCCGCGTAGATGGGCAGGTCGGTGATCAGCACCCTGTCGCGCGTGCGGCGCTGGCCGAAGCCGTAGTCCCAGTAGCCGGTGGCCGGCTCCTTGAGCGAGCCCGTGCGCACCTGCAGCGGCTCTGCCGTGCCTGGGCGATGCACGGCCACGCGCCAGGCGCCGCCGCGCAGCCCGAACAGTGCCACGGCGCTGGCGTAGCGCGCGCGCACTCGGTATTGCAGGTCCTCGGTGGTGCTTTCCAGCGGGATGTTCTGGTACACCAGCCGGCCATCGGGCCGCAGCATCGGGCCGAAGGGCAGCCAGCGGCGCGTGGGGCGCATGTCCACCCACCCCGCAGGGTCCTGCTCGGGTGGCGTGCTGCTGGGCGGCGTGCTGCTGGGCGAGCGCGCCGCGGCGCAGCGGTACACCCGGTGCAGCCCCGAGCGCGAGCGCTCGTCACCCACGGCGTAGGTGCCGCCGCTGACCCATTCCGGCTCCTCGGCCGCTGGCTCGGCAATGCTGCCAGCCAGGAAACTGGCGTCGGTGATGGGGATGCGTTCGATGTAGTACATGCGGTGAAGTCCTAGAAGACGGGTGCGGGCTGCGTGGTCAACGCGTTGCCCCGCACCACGCTGCCCAGCAGCGCAGCGGTATCGCCGGTGTTGGTGTTGCCCTCCTCCACTCGCGCGCACAGGCGCTGCACTTCGGCGGTGAGGGCTTCGATCAGGCGCTCCATACGCGAGTTGTCACGCCCTCCCAACGCGCCGGCGAGCTGCTCCTGGTTCCAGATGCGCGCAGGGCCCGTGGCCTCCAGCTCCCAGCCGCGCTCACCCACCACCCGCAAGCCGCCGGCGTGCAGCCCTCCGCTGGCAAAGCCAGGCACGCCCGCCAGGTGTTTGAGGTAGTCCCAGTCGGCGCTGCTCTGCGCTCCGAGCGTGGACTCCACACTGGCGCGGATCTGCGCATCGGTCAGACCAACATCGACCAGATGCTGGTAGTGCACCGCCTTGTCTTGAGGTGTGCCTTGGGCAATCTTCGGCAACCTGTCAATGGTCGTGGACACCACAGCCGCTGCCTGCGCCAAATACGTCCAGTCCTCATCCGTCTGCACGCCCGCCATGCTCTCGACCACGGCGCGGATGTCATTGAGCCCCACGCCGTCGTGCAGCATGGCGTTGTACATGCTGTACTTGGCCATCGGGTCGCCCCCGATGGCCGTGGCAATGGCGTTGCCGTAACGCTCCTGCAGGGGCCCAAGGGCACCTGCGCCGCCCATCCCGAGTTGTTTGGCCTGCGTCAGCGCCTGCGCCAGCTGTGCGATGGCAGCCTCCACGGACTGCACGCTGCTGTCGATACCGTAGAGCGCGTCGATCTGCGCGCGGGCGTTGTCCAGGATGCCGTCCAGGGCCTTGAGCTGCCGCTCCGCCTCGGTGAGCTGGTCACCGCTGATCCTCTCCAGGTCCTTGAGGCGGTTGGCCACGACGAGGCGTTGGTAATCCGCTTCGGCCTGGGTTGCGTACACCTCTTTCGTCAAGCCCTGCTGCACGCCGTCAATGGCCTCGGCCAGCTCGCCGGCGTCGGGCAAGTAGCCCGTGCGCTCAGCTGCAGCCAGCGCCTGGGCGATGTAGTCCGCACCCGACTGCAGGTTGTGCCGCGCCAGGGACTCGACATCCCCCAGCAAGGACTTGGCACCCGAGCGCACGGCGTCAAAGACGGCCCGCATCTCGCCCGCCGCCTCCTCCAGGACCTCGCGGCGCGCGGCAACGGAGCGCTCCAGCGCGGACATGGCGCGGTCGATACCGGCGCGGGCATCTTCCACGGCCCAGATACGTTCTTGCAGCCCTCGGTTGCTCGCGTCGAGCGCAGCGAGTTCCCGGGCACGCAAAGCCGCCGTGTTGCCCAATGCTCGATCAAGCTGGGCTTGCAGGCCGTCGCGCTGGTTGATGACTGCCTCGGCCTGGCGGCGTGCAGCCTCTGCTGCTGCCTCGGCTTGCTGCTGCGCGGCTGCTGCAGCCTGCTCAGCGCTGGTGACGATCTCCGAAAACGCCCCCGACAGCTGCAGCAGCATCGCGTACGCACGACGGCCGGATTCGGTGCTCCGGTCTTGCGCCTCCACGAGCTGCCGGTACATCTGCCGCGCGCCCTCGGCGGCGATGTCGGGGATCGCCACGCCGACGACGGACAGCTGCTGCTCAAGCATGCGGCGGGCGTATTCACGCCGCTCTTCTGCCGAGTAGTAGCCCGTCTGGAAGTACATATTCCCGGCCTGGGCCATCTGCTCGGCCCCGCCGAAGGCGTCCACCAGCTGGCTGGCCGCATCGGCGCCGGCAAGGGACGCTTCGTACAACGACTGGCCGAACATGCCAAGCATGCCGTTGGCCGCTTGCAAGCTCGTAGCAAGGCGCGTGAGCGTGTCGATGGCTTGCTCGCCTTCGCGGGCGTACTCGCTGGGGGTGTAGACCTGGCGCTGGTACGCGGCCCCTGATGTGATGTCAGCGAACCATTGGGCAATGTCCTCGCTGCCATTCCATTCGCGAGCGGTGTCGGTCACGACGGTGGTCCACGTGCCAATCAGCTGCTGGGCGATGGCGTTGCTCGCCGTGTCCAGGGCCTCGTGGATTTTCTTGGCGACTTCGGCTTCGGACAAGTCGTCAAACCGCAGGCCTCGCAGGCCGACGTCCGGGTGCACGCCGTCGTTGCCAAATTGGGTAGTGAAGCCCTCAAGCGAGTCGGTCGCCAGGCCCAGGGACTGCGCGAACCCGCCCAGGTGTTTTTTGGCTTCCCCGAAGGAGCGCTGCAGGTACTCGTCCTGCGGGGCAACGCCCATGTCATCGGTGTAATAGGTCGGGCCACCAAACAGGGAGCCGTCCTCGCGCATCAGGTCAAAGCTGTGCACGCCGCCCGGGCGGCCCAGGGTGCCGTAGACGCCGCTGCCGCGTTTTTCCGTGCCGCCAAAAAAGCCGAAGGCAGCCATCACGGCCACCACCGCCGCGGCGTAGGGCGCGGCAGCCATCAGGGCACTGCCCGCCCCAGCACCGCCTGCCGCACCAGCGGCTGCCGTGCCCGCTGCCGTGCCCGCAGCTGCACCCCCCGCAGCCACACCGCCCCAGCTGCCGTTGGCGGCAATCAGCGCGCCCAGGGCATCCCCGCCCACGGCCCCTACCGCATTGGCATAGCCCAGCGACAGAGCAGAGGCGCCCGCAGTGGAGCCCGCGCCCATCCAGCCCGCCAGGGTATTGACGCCGCTGCTGTAGCCCGACAGGGCGCCGTACATGGAGTACGCGCTTTGTGCGTTGTTGGCCAGGCCCAGAATGCCGCCACCCTGCGCCCCGACGACCGAGTTGGCAGCTGTGGCGAAATTGCTGCCGAAGACGCTCGTGCCGACCTGGATCAGCCAGCGGCGCCCCACCAGCTGCCACAACACATCCAGCACCGCGGCCTTGATGGTCTTGCCCACGCGCTCAAACGCGCCCACGCCGTTATTGGCCACGTCCACGAACACGTCGTGGGCGGTGCGGTCGATGCTGGTGAATAAGTCCACCCAAGCGGCTTGCTCGCGCTCGCGCACGCCCTTCTTGCCCAGCAGGCCGATCAGCTTCTCGCGCTCTTCGATCTCGCGCTGCAGCTCTCTCCAGCCCTCGCTGTCCTTGTAGAACCCGGCCTGCTTTTCCTTCATGCGCGCCAGGGCGACGCGTTCGATTGCCTCGGCCAACGTGATGTTGAGCGAGCGGGCTATTTCGGCTGCCTGCTCTTCTTCCTGCAGGCCCTGGACGCGGTCCTTGACGGACTTCAGGGACGCGGCTGCGGCTTCCTGCTGCGAGCGCATCCACGCTTCGATGCCGTCGGCTTCCTTCTTGCGCGCGGCGGCCGCGGCCTGCGAAACCTTGATGGCTTCTTGCTGAGCCTGCGTCTGCTTCTCCAGCGCGAGCATGGATTCGAGCTGTTTACCGATCAGCTCAGCCTCGGCCGCGGTCACCTTGACCTTGCCGCTGCGCAGCTGCTCCAGTACGTCGACGGCCAGGCGCTCGCCCTCGGCCAGGCGCTCACCCGCCGACAGCTCAGCCGCGTACTGGGCGGCGCGCTTGTCGATGCTCTCGATGAGCCCGTCCACGGCCTTCTTGGCGTCCTTGGCGCCCTTGCCCTGCTGGGCGTAGGCGGCGCGAATCTTGGCCTCCATCTCGGGCGTGAAGGCCTCGCCCAGCTTGGCCTTCCACTCCGCGATCTCGATGGCGGCCTTCTGGGCAGCGGTGCCGTACTTCTTGAGGTACGAGTCAGTCAGGCCGACGACCTTGCCTTGCTGCTCGACGGCTTTGGTAGTGCCCGACAGGGACGCCAGCAACGCATCGTTCTCCGTCGCCAGAGCTTCGTACGAGTTTGCGAGCCCGTCAGCCGCGGCAACGTTGCGCGACAGCACATCCCGCTGGCTTTCCAGTAAGCCGATCTGAAGCTGCAGGTCAAAGTGGTCACCAAACAGCCGCTCGTTGATCTTGTTGCGCAGGCTCTTCGAGGGATCGAGCGTGGCAGAGTCGGCGCGCAGCTGCGCTAGCTTGCGCTCCACGTCCACCAACTCGGACGCGGCATTGCCCGACGTGGCGGCGCCCAGCAGGCCGCCCATGCCTCCGTTGCGCAGCTCCACCAGCGCCACGCCCAGCCTGGCGGCCGCCCCGGCCGTGTCCACCATCAGCTGCACGTAGAACGCAAAGGCGCTGCGCGTGGACTCGCTTTGCAGCAGGGTGTTGAAGTCCTCGACACTCTGGCGCAGCGCGGGCACGCTGGCGCTGTCGGCCGTCATCAGGTCATTGATGGTGTTGCCCACCGCCTCCAGCGCACCCCCTAGCGTGTTGCGCGCGGCCTCGGCCGCGCCGCCGTAGCTGGACTCCAGCTCGGCAAACACGATGGCCTGAGACTCGGCCAGGCGGCCGCTCGCCTCCAGGGCGCGCGCCATCTCGATCTGCGACTCGGAGAACTTGAAGCCCTGGCGCTGCAGCGACTGCATGCCGGTGCTGGGCTTGTCCAGGGCCTTGGCCACGCTCTCCATGGACTGGTTGAGGTCCATGCCCAGGCGGGTGCCCATGTCCATGGCCGCGCGCAGGGCGCGCGGGAACTGCTCGCCCACGATGTTGGTGTAGCTGAGCAGGCGGGTCTGCGCCTGGTTGATGGCGCCGGCCGAGTAGGTGGTGGACTTGGCCAAGTCGGCGGCCATGGCGTTGAGGCGGTCCTGGCTGTAGCCGGCGGCCTCGCCCGTGGACTTCAGGGCGGCAGACAGCTGGGCCTGTTCGCGCTCGGCGTTGACGGTCTCCTGGCGAATGCGGTTGAACGAGGCGGCCAGCGTGGCGATGGAGGCAGCACCCGCCACAACGCCGACGATGGCCGACTTGATGGAGCTGGTGCTTTTCTCCACCATTTTGGACATCTTGTCGTAGGCGTCCTGCACCTTCTTGGCGCTGGCCAGGGCGGCCTGCTCGGTCTTGTCCAGGCCCTGGGTGAATTGCGCGTGCTCCAGCGCGAGCTTGACGACGAGAGAGCCGAGAGCGGACATGGTCACCCTTCTTCTTTTTGCCGTTGTTCGGCGTCATAAGCGAGCACGGCATGCTCCATGAGTTGCAGGCCGGCGAAGATCTCGCGACGGTGGTCGGTGCGGCGCACGCTCTCGCGCAACCAGGCGCTGACGCCGGCGTACTGCAGGCCCGTGCGCTGGGCCAGCATGCCGGCGTAACTCCATTGCGACCGCAGGGAGACGAACGCGGCCACGACACGCTGGTTGTCGGCGTGCACGCCGAAGGTGTCGCCGGTCTTGGGCAGGGCGGCGCGCTCGATTTGCGCACGCACACGATCAATCTCGTGCTGCGGCGCACCGAAAGCCTGCATGGCCTGCAAGGTGCTTTCGTCGGGGGCGAAGCGCGCAGAGTCATCCTCGGCGCGCTCGCCAGCCCAGAAGCGCGCCGCCGCGATCAGTTTTTTTCCTTGGCGCCTACGTTGTGCTTCCAGTAAGTGGTGGCGGCTTCGCGCACGGCGCCGGTCAGTTTCAGGAAGGCCTCAAAGTTTTCTTCGTTGAACTCCACGGGCTGGCGCTGCTCGTCCACCATCTCCCAGCCCTCCATTTTTTCGCGCAGCAGCTCGGTGTTGGGCAGCTCCAGCAGGCGCTTGCGCTCGGTATCGTCGGAGCGCTTGAAGATGCCGATGAACGACTCTTCGCGCCAGGTGCCGGACTTGGTGGCGACGTTGACGGTGACCTTGGCCTTGAAGGTTTCGGAAGGGGCGAGGATGAACATGGATGGCTCCTGTCGATGGTGATGGCGGAAAACAAAAGGCCCACCGTTGCGGGTGGGCCTGGGAGGGCGCGCGGGGCGCGGGGGGTCAGCGAACGACGATGCTCAGCTCGTCGTTGCCGAGCAGCGGGTTGACGTCGAACGGCATGGCGACCATGGCGATGCCCTGGTCGTCCTGCAGGCTGAAGGGGTTGCACTGGATGTTGGGCGCGGCCAGCTCGATGATGTTGCCGGGGGTGACGCCGTGCACCAGGCTCATGGCGCCGGTAGTGCCTGCGCGCACCACCTCGGCCCAGTTCTTGGTGGCGATGCTGGGCAGCTCCATGGTGACGTTGCCGGTGGGCTGGCGGTCCGGGCTGCGTGCGCCGGCGCAGTTGATCAGCTCGCGCCAGGCCTGCGTGTTGCCCCAGGCGATCGAGAAGGCCGACGTGCAGGCCTGCACGCCGTGGAAGCTGAACGTGGGCGTGTTGGCCTTGCCCACGGTCTTGGGTTGCTGGAAGGCGCTGTAGTCCACACCCGTGGGCAGCGGCGTGTCAGTGGGGGGGGAGTACGCGCCCAGAAACTCGAACTGCATGACCGGAATGGCCTTGGCGTTGAGGGTGAACGTAACGTTGCCCTTGACGCCCGTGAGCTTGAACAGGATGCCGTCCAGGTAGCCGTACAGGGTCAGGGTAGGTTCCCCCTCGCTCACGGGGTCGTACGTCACATCCTGCCCTGCGGTGACGGTCTCGGCAAAGCCGCAGGCCTGCAGCAGCGGGCCCCAGGCGGGCGCGGTGCCGGCGGCGCCGCTGCCGGCCAGCTCGACCTCGCAGGTGAGCCTGCGGTGCACGCCCACCACCAGCTTGCCGCTGTTGCCCTTGTAGGGGCGGATCAGGTCGCGGCTGACTTGCTCGGCCGTGATGGGCTCGGGCATGAGGGCGCGGCACATGATGGCGTTGGCCGCGGCGGTGGGGTTGGCGTCGTCGCCGCTGGTGGTTTCGATGACTGCCAGCAGCAGCATCTTTTTCATGGACTTCATGGCGGGGTGTCCTTTCCGGTTGGGTGGTGGGCTTCAGGGGGCGGCGCGCCGGCGTTGGCCGGTGGCGAGGTCGCGCACGTAGCTGCCGCCCAGGCCGGTGTGCTCGTCGCGCTGGCGCGGGGGCGTGGGCTGGTGGTGCGCGGGCTTGACCGGCCGGGCCGGCTTGGCGGCGGCGGGCGCGGGCTGTGCACTCGTGTGCACACCGCCGTCCGCCGCGGGTGCGGTGGTGGTCTTGGGCATGGTGGCCTTTCGGTGGAGAGGGGGGTTAGTAGCGCGGCGTGCGCAGGCGCACGGTGAGAAAGCGGGCGTAGAGCTGCGGGTCGGGCTCGTAGTCGGCGTCGCCGCAGGCCTCCTCCCACTGATAGGCGGGCAGCGCCTGCAGCGCGGGGCGCAGGGTGCCGCCGCCATCGAGGGGCAGCAGCGCGTCCAGCTCGTCCAGGTCGCGCGCCACGGCGACCACGTTGATGTCGTGTTGCATGTAGCCGCCGCCGGCGCACCAGGCCGGCTCGGGCTCGCTGTCCACGTCGAACACGACGGCGGGGTACGCGGGATCGGGCGGCAGCTCGATGGCCCAGGTGTTGCCGAACACGGCGGCCAGGGCGTCGGTGATTTGCTGGTGCAGCGTGGCGGTGCTCATCCTCCGGCGTCCTTGTCCAGGTCCTGCTGCAGGCGCTCGTTCATGGCCTGCAGGGCTTCGGCCCTGCCCTGCTCCAGCGCCGGCGCGATGAAGGGCTTGGCAGGCACGGTGTGCGTGGGCGATTTGCGGCGCTGGCGCAGGCTGGTGCTGCCGTTGGCGGCCTTGCGGGGAACCACGTTGTGGCCCAGCTCGACCCAGCGCCAGTAGTACGGATCGTCCGCGTAGCGCTTGACGATGCGACCGCGCCCGTTGACGGCCAGGCGTTCGCCCTTGCTGCGGGCCTTGGCACTCAGGTTGCGGCCGTGGCGCACGCCCAGGTGGTACTGCTCGGTGCCGGGGGGTGCGGCGGTCTCGCGCTTGATGGCGATGTTCTTGACCATGGCGCCGGTGCGCCGCGAGCCGTTGGCCAGGGCGATGGCCTTGGCCTTGCGCTTGAGCACGTTGCCCGCGGCCACCAGCATGCGCCGGCTGGTGCGGGTGCGTATGGCGTCGCGCACGCGGCCGTAGCGCTGCTGCATGTCGCCAATGCCGAGGATCTCAGTCTTAGCCATCGTTGAGCCCTGTGTCGCAGGTGAGGACCATCCAGCCGGGGTAGTCGGCCAGTGGCTTGACGTGGGTGATACCCAGCAGCTGCGTGCCGTCCACGACGCGCATCTGGGTGGAGATGCCGGCACGCTCGCGCAGCAAGAACTCGACGCGCGCCACGGCCACCTGGCCACCGGCGGCGCTGCTGGCGCTGCGCTCGCTGCCGCTCATGTCGCGGCGCTGGGCCCAGCACTGCCAGTACGTCGCCCAGGCGGTTTTGATGCCGCCGGAGGCGCCGCGGGTAACGGTGCGCTCCTCGATGCGGATGCGGTCGCGCAGCTTGCCGGCCCGCATGTCACGCCCCCATGCGCCGCAGCGGCAGCAGGCAGGCGCGGGCGCCGGTGGGCAGGCGCGTGGCGATGGTGCCGGCCACAACGTCCTCGCGGTTGGCGTCCAGGTCGCCCAGGATCAGCAAGATGCCGGCGCGCACCATGTCGGTGGCCACCAGCGGGTCGATGCCCGCGGTGCCTGCCAGCACGGCGGCGTCCAGCTCCTGCTGGGTGGCGTACACGGCGCGGTCGAGGTAGGTGGTGGCGATCTGCGTGGCGGCCGACAGCTTGAGGCGGATGTCGTCGTCGGCGTCGGTGCCGTCGATGCGCAGATGGGCCTTGGCCTGCTCAAGCGTGACGATCTGCGGGGCGGGCATGGTCAGGGTGCCTCGGCCGGCGCTGCAGGGTCAGCCGCGGCACTGGCGCCGCCGGGCCCGGGCTGTTGGGCGTCAGCGAGCGCAAGGGCATCGGACGGGCCGGCCTGCTGTGCCGATTGCGGGCCGGCGGCGCCGGCTTCGGCGGGGCCGGCGCTGGCGGTGTGCTGCGGCGCCTG
>NZ_DAMCAM010000026.1:0-41654 GCF_032059615.1 Melaminivora sp.
CGCAGCCGGTGCAGCGAGTAGTCCACGCGCGGCGCGGTGAACAGCGACAGCGGCAGGGGCTCGCCGGGGCGCTGCTGCCAGGTGCCATTGGCGATGCCGTCGTCCATGGCGGCCAGGTCGGGCAGGTCGAACACGTCACGCATCAGCAGGCGCCGCTCGGCGCTGAGCGAGCCCTCGATGTGGTCGTGCTCGGCAAAGGAGAAGTGCATGGGAATGGGCTGCTCGGACAGCCCCACTTCCAGCTCCACGCCGTGGCTCTTGCGCAGCAGGCGCAGCTGCTCCAGGTAGTAGCCGGCGAACAGGTCGGGCCGGGTGAGCGTGGTCTCGTAGCGCCCCGGGCCTTCCACGAAGCCGTAGGCCAGGTGGGTGGGCGCGCGCGCCACGGTGGCGGTCTGCAGGCGCACGTAGGGGTAGAAGGCGCGCACCGGGCCCGGCGGCGTCTCGCCAGCGACGAAACGCTGCATGGCGCTGCGCAGGTGGCCGATCTGCTGCTGGTAGAGGGTCTGTACCCGCTGCAGCGCCTCGGCCGGGTCGCTATGCAGGGTGGGCTCGGGAAGGGTGGGGAGTTGCGCCATGGCGGCTATTGTCCACGGGCAAGAGGGCGTTTCCAGGGCTCAGGCGGACAGCGCGCGTGCCCACTCGCGCGCCTGCGCCGCCGGCATGGGCCGGGCGACGCCGTAGCCCTGGGCCAGGTTGCAGCCCAGGCCGCGCAGCAGCGCCAGCTGCTCGGCGGTCTCCACGCCCTCGGCGACCGACTGCAGCTGCAGGCTGCGCGCGAGCTGCACCACGGCGGTGACGATGGCCACGTCGTCGGCGTCCTGGGGCGTGTCCATGACGAAGGAGCGGTCCACCTTGATCTTGTCGAGCGGATAGCGCTTGAGGTAGGCCAGCGACGAGTAGCCGGTGCCGAAGTCGTCCACCGTCACCGCCACGCCGAGCTGGCGCAGCGCGGCCAGCGTTTCGCGCGTCTGGTCGGCGTGCTGCATCAGTGCCGACTCGGTGATCTCGACTTCCAGGAAGCGCGGCGCCAGGGCCTGTTCGCGCAGCACGCGCTCGATGTCGGCCACCACGTCGCGCTGGCGGAACTCGATGGCCGACAGGTTCACCGACACATGCAGGTCGGCCAGGCCCTCGTCGTGCCAGGCGCGCAGCTGGCGGCAGGCCTCGCGCAGCACCCAGCGGCCGATGGCGGTGATCAGGCCGCGCGACTCGGCCAGGGGGATGAAATCGTCGGGTCCGACCAGGCCGTTCTCCGGGTGTTGCCAGCGCACCAGCGCCTCGAAGCCGTGCAGGCGGCCGTTGGCCACGTCCACTTGCGGCTGGTAGTGCAGCACGAACTGCTGGTGCAGCACGGCCTCGCGCAGCAGGTGCTCCTGGCGCAGCAGGGCGGCGGGCTGCCCCTCCATGCCGGCGGCGTAGAAGCCGCGGCTGCCGCGCCCGGCCTCCTTGGTCTGGTGCATGGCGGCGGCGGCGCGGCGCAGCAGCTCGTCGGCGCCGTGGCCGTCGTCGGGAAACAGGCTGATGCCGATGCAGGCTGACAGGGAGAACGGCACGCCGCCAATGGTGTGCGGCGCGTGCAGGTGCGCCAGGATGGCGTCGGCGGCGCGCCCGGCGCGCGCCGGGCCCGGCAGGTCCGACAGCACCAGCACGAACTGGTCGGCCCCCACGCGCGCGGCGAAGTGCGTGGCCTTCATGCCCGCCTGCAGGCGCCGGGCGACCTCGCACAGCAGCTGGTCGCCGGCTTCGTAGCCGAGCGACTCATTGACGGTCTTGAAATGGTCCAGGTCGATGAACAGCAGCGCCACCCGGCTGGCGCGCGCCTGCGCCTCGGTCAGCGTGTGCGCCAGGTGCTGCATCAGGTGGTGGCGGTTGGGCAGGCCGGTGAGCGCGTCGTGCAGCGTGAGGAAGTCGGCCCGCGCCTGGGCCTGCCTGCGCTCGGTGTTGTCGCGTGCCACTACCACCCGGTAGCCGCCTGCGGCCTGCGGCATGGTCTTGCCCATGACCTCCAGCAGCACGCAGTGGCCCTGGGCGTGGCGGATGCCCACTTCGTACAGGTCCTCGCGCCGATCGGCCGTATAGGCCAGCACGAGCGGCTGGTACTCGGGCAGGATGAAATCCGTGAGCGGGCGGCCCAGCAGCTCGGTGCGGCGGTAGCCCGTCAGGCGCAGCATGGCCTCGTTGCAGTCAAGGATGGTGCCCCCGGTGTGGAACACGATGCCCTCCTCGGTGGCCGCGGAGAACTTGCGCATGCGCTCTTCGCTCTCGAGCACGGCGCGCTCGGCGGCGCGGTGGTGGGTGATGTCGTTGATCAACACGAAGGCGCCGGCCATGGCCGGCGCGTCGTGCCCGTCCTCGGGCGCGAAGTGCGGCACCAGGCTCGACTCGAAGACGCGCACCTCGCCGCCGGGCATGACGTGGTCGCGCACATAGTGCACGGTCTGTCCTTGGAGCACCTGCTCCACGTGGGGCGCGATGAGCGCCCACGCGGCCTCCCCGACCAGCTCGCGCACGGTGTGCCCGATGATGCTGGTCGTCGTGTGGCCGGCGAGCTGGGCGTAGCGCCGGTTGGCGAAGGCGCAGCGCAGCCCGCTGGCTTCGAAGTACGCCAGCAGGACGGGCACCGAGTCGGCCAGCAGGCGCAGCAGCGAATCGTCGGTGCGCGACTGGGCCGCGAAGGCTGCGGCGAACGGCGAGGAGGGATCGGACGGCGGCGTTTGCATGGCGCGGGCCTCGCTTATAGCCCATCGAACCGGCTTTGGCGAGGGTGAAAACTTGATGCAAGTCAAGATCGCAGGCTTGGCAAGCTGGCGCCACAGCGGGCTGGATAATCCCCGCATGACCCGCCCGGCCGCGCCGCCCAGCTCCCGACTGCCCGCATGGATGACCCCGGTCAACCTGCTGCGCGCCTCCATCGGCGTGGCGCTGCTGACCATTGTGCTCAAGATGCTGGCCTGGTGGGTCAGCGGCTCGGTGGGCCTGCTGTCGGATGCGCTGGAGTCCTTCGTGAACCTCGCCGGCGCGATGTTCGCGCTGACCATGGTCACGGTGGCGCAGCGCCCGGCCGACGACTGCCATCCCTACGGGCACCACAAGGCCGAGTATTTCTCCTCGGGCTTCGAGGGCATCCTGATCCTGGGTGCGGCCATGGCCATCCTGTGGGCGGCGGGCCTGCGCCTGCTGCAGCCGCAGCCCGTCGAGGAGATCGGCTGGGGCATGGGCCTGTCGCTGGTCAGCACCGCGCTCAACGGCGCTCTGGCCTGGGTGCTGCTGCGCGCGGCGCGGGTGCACCACTCGGTGGCGCTGGAGGGCGATGCGCGCCACCTGCTGACCGACGTCTGGACGTCGATCGGCGTGGTCGTGGGCCTGCTGGCGGTGCGCGCCACGGGCTGGCTGTGGCTCGATCCACTGGTGGCCATCGGCGTGGCGCTGAACATCCTGCGCGAAGGCGCGCGCCTGCTGTGGGACGCCTCGCAGGGCCTGATGGACGAGGCCATGGCCCCCGAGCAGCTGGCGCAGGTGCAGGTCGTGCTGGATGCGCAGGCCGCAGCCAGCGGCGGCGCGGTGCAGTTCGACGGCCTGGTCTCGCGCCGGGCCGGCGCGCGCAATCACCTGGAGCTGCACATGCATCTGCCGCACGACTGGACGCTGGGCCAGGCCGCGCGCGAGCGCCGCGCCGTGGAGCAGGCGCTGCTGCACGCGGTGCCGGGCCTGCGCGCCACCATCGAGCTGCTGCCGCGCGACCACACGACGGTGTTCGAAGTCATCCAGGCGCGGCGCGAGCAGGAAGAAAGACAGCAGGGCCAGGCAGGGGAGGAGAGACCCGCATGATCAGCGTGCTGCAACGCGTGCGCCAGGCGCACGTCGAAGTCGGGGACGAGGTCATCGGGCGCATCGGTGCCGGCCTGCTGGTGCTTTTGTGCGCCGAGCAGGGCGACGGCGACGCCGAGGCCGAGCGGCTGTTGGCCAAGGTGCTCCGGCTGCGCATCTTCAGCGACGCGGCCGGCAAGATGAACCGCAGCGTGCAGGACGTGGGCGGCGGCCTGCTCGTCGTCAGCCAATTCACCCTGGCGGCGGATACGCGAAGCGGTAACCGGCCGGGCTTCAGCCAGGCGGCATCACCGGCCGAGGGGCGGCGCCTGTACGAGCATTTCGTGCAGCGCGCCCGCGAGTTGCACCCGGAGGTGCAGACCGGGGAATTTGCCGCCGACATGCAGGTGCACCTGGTCAATGACGGGCCGGTGACCATTCCGCTGCGTATCGAGCCGGCGGGGTCAAGTCAAAAACAATAGCTGCTCGCGCTTTTCTGGCAAGGGTTTGGGCTGGATTTGACTCCAAAAACCTTATTGCTTCCAGAAGAACAGCGCCGTCATGACCAGCCCCGTGGCCACGATGCCCCAGCGCAGCACGGCCGGGGGCAGACGGCGCGCCAGGCGGGCGCCGCCGTAGCCGCCAGCGGTGGCGGCGACCATCATGATGAGCGCCTGGTACCAGAACACCTTGCCGCCAGCGGCGTAGATGACCACCGCGATCGCCGTGAGCAGGGCCGAGACCAGGTTCTTCATGCCGTTCATGGCATTGAGCTGGGTCTGGCCCAGCAGGCCGAACAGCGCCAACAGCAGGATGCCCAGGCCGCCGTTGAAGTAGCCGCCGTAGATGGCCACCACCAGCATGCCCGCGCCGGCCTTGAGCGGCGAGGCGGCGCCGCCCTGCGCGCCCGAGCCGGCCCACTGGCGCAGCTGCGGGCCGAAGGCGAACAGGGCCGTGGCCACCAGCAGCAGCCAGGGCACGATCTTGTTGAAGGCCGCGTCCGAGGTGACCAGCAGCAGCGCCGCGCCGGCCGAGCCGCCGATCAGCGACAGCAGCACCGTGGTGCGCATCGACAGGCCCGGCGGCGCGGCCATGTCCTCGCGAAAGCCCCAGGCGCCGGCCGCGTAGCCAGGCAGCAGCGCCACGGTGCCGGTGGCATTGGCGACCACGGGTGGCACGCCGGTGAAGACCAGCGCCGGCAGGGTGAGAAAACTGCCACCGCCGGCGACCGCGTTGAGGGCGCCAGCGACGAAGGCGGCAACGAGAAGCAGGGCAAGATCGAACATCGGAGGGGAAGGGGCAAGAGGCAGGTGCCGAGTGCTCCGATCTTAGGCACGCCGGCGCGCGCCATTGGGCCTGCCTGGGGTTGCAGTGCTTTGACGCGGCCCGGGCTGCCGCCCGTCAGCTGCCGTAGGGGTCGGCGAAGCCCAGCTCGGCCAGGATGGCGGTCTCGTAGGCTTCCATCTCCTGCGCGTCCTCTTCGCTGGTTTCGTGGTCCCAGCCCTGGGCGTGCAGCGTGCCGTGCACCAGCAGGTGGGCGTAGTGTTCGGCCAGCGTCTTGCCCTGCTCGCGCGCCTCGCGCTCGACCACCGGGGCGCACAGCACCAGGTCGGCCACGGCGACGGGCTCCTGCTGATAGTCGAAGGTGAGCACGTTGGTGGCGTAGTCCTTGCGGCGGAACTCGTGGTTCAGGCGCCGGCCCTCGGCCTCGCCAACGATGCGCACGGTGATCTCGGCGTCCACCGCCAGGGCGTGGCGGATCCAGCGGGCGACCTTGTGGCGCGCGAGCACCTCGCGGTGCGCGCTGGCCTCGGCCTCGCGGGCGAATTGCAGGGACAGGGCGAGCTGGTTCAGCGCCATGGTTTTCACTATTTTTGGGCTTTTGCCCTTGCGGTGCAAGGACACACAGCTATGGTTTCAGGAGTCCGTCGCACCACGCCGGCTGCGCTGCGCGTCGTAGGCATCGACGATGCGCGCCACCAGCGGGTGGCGCACCACGTCGGCGCTGGTAAAGCGCGAGAACGCGATGCCCTGCACGCGCTTCAATACGCGCTCGGCATCGATCAGCCCGCTCAGCGTGCCCTTGGGCAGGTCGATCTGGCTGACGTCGCCCGTGACCACGGCGCGCGAGCCAAAGCCCAGGCGCGTGAGGAACATCTTCATCTGCTCGATGGTGGTGTTCTGCGCCTCGTCCAGGATGACGAAGGCGTTGTTGAGCGTGCGCCCGCGCATGAAGGCCAGGGGGGCGATCTCCAGCGCATTGCGCTCGAAGGCCTTTTGCACGCGGTCGTAGCCCATCAGGTCGTACAGCGCGTCGTACAGCGGGCGCAGGTAGGGATCGACTTTCTGCGTGATGTCGCCCGGCAGAAAGCCCAGGCGCTCGCCGGCCTCCACCGCCGGGCGCGTGAGCACGATGCGCTGCACGTTGCTTCGCTCGAGCGCGTCGACGGCGCTGGCCACGGCCAGATAGGTCTTGCCAGTGCCGGCCGGGCCGATGCCGAAGGTGATGTCGTGCGTGGCGATGTTGGTCAGGTACTGGCCCTGCCCGGTGGTGCGCGCGCGCAGGTCGGCGCGGCGCGTGGCCAGCAGGGCAGGCGTGCCCGCGTCCTCGGGCAGGTCGGGGTCGCCCGCCAGCATGAGCTGGATCTGCTCGTCGCGGATGGGGCGCTCGGCCATCTCGTACAGCGCCTGCAGCAGCTCCATGGCCTGCGTGGCCGCGGCCTTGGGACCCTCGACCTTGAACTGCTCGTGGCGGTGCGCGATCTTGACCTGCAGCGCCGCCTCGATGGTGCGCAGGTGCGCGTCCGCCGGGCCGCACAGGTGGGACAGGCGGGTGTTGTTGTGAGGGGTGAAGGTGTGGCGCAGGATCACGCTGATAATTTCCCGAGGGCTTTTGATGGCGTCGGGGCGTATGGCACCCGGCGCGCAGGAACGAGGACACCCATGATAGGCAAACTGACCGGCACGCTGCTGGAGAAAAATCCCCCCGAAGTGCTGCTGGACTGCCACGGCGTGGGCTACGAAGTGCAGGTGCCCATGAGCACCTTCTACAACCTGCCGGGCGTGGGCGAGACCGTCTCGCTGCTGACCCACTTCATCGTGCGCGAAGACGCGCAGCTGCTCTACGGCTTTGCCACGCAGCCCGAACGCGCGGCGTTTCGCGAGCTGATCAAGGTGGCCGGCGTGGGGCCACGCACGGCGCTGTCCATCCTCTCGGGCATGGGCGTGGCGGACCTGGCGCAGGCGGTCACGCTGCAGGAGGGCGGGCGGCTCGTCAAGGTGCCCGGCATCGGCAAGAAGACTGCCGAGCGGCTGCTGCTGGAGCTGAAGGGCAAGCTGGGCGCCGACATGGGCGGCGCGCGCGCCCAGGTCAAGAGCGACGCCCAGGCCGACATCCTGCAGGCGCTGCTGGCGCTGGGCTACAACGACAAGGAGGCGGCGGCGGCGCTCAAAGCCCTGCCGGCCGAGGTGGGGGTGAGCGAGGGCATCAAGCTGGCGCTCAAGGCGCTGGCGCGGTAGGTCAGCGGTGTCTTGCCGGTTTGCCTGGGATGCGCTGGTGCAGCGGCCGGGGCTGGTGGTGGATTGAGCAGCCTCCAGCTCCCTCTCCCCCGAGGGGGCGAGGGAGCGGGCGGGCGCTGCCATCTACAGCAATACCAGCCCCGGCGGCAGGCTGTCGCCCAGGCTGCGCTGGCGGTCTTCCGCGTCCAGCTCGACCACCTCGCGCACCTGCTGCAGCCAGCGCTCGGGCGCGCCGCTGGCCGCCAGCTTGTCCAGCACGGCGGCGCGCACGGCGTCCGGCATGTCTAGCGCGCGTTCGCCCGTCAGGCGTGCCATCTGCACGGCGGCGAACATGGCGTGCTCGTTCTTGCGCCAGTCCTGCGCCAGGGCGGCGTCCAGGAACTCCTGCGCCGCGCCCGGCGGCATCACGCGATGGGCGTTGGCCGCCAGCACCGTGCGCGCCGCCAGGCGGCCGATGGCCCACCAGGTCTGCGGCGGCTCGCCGGCGCGCTTGAGGCGCGCCAGCATCCACTGGCCCATCTCCAGGCGGTACTGCCAGGGCACGGCCTCGACGGCGGCCAGCAGGCGCAGCATGTCGTCGTAGCTGCCCCACTGCGCGCGTGCGCTGCCACTGCGCTGCACGGCCTTTTGCAGGCAGGCGGCGACGTCTTCGAGCAGCTGCATCTGCTGCGCCTCGTCCAGCCCGGCGGCAACGCGCCGCCACAGCACCCACCATTCCGTCCAGTTGGCCGGCTCGCCCGGATGCCCCAGCCCCTGGCCGTACAGCTGCCACAGCTGCGCCATGCGCCAGCCGTCCAGCTCGGCGCCCACGCCGGGGCGCAGGCACCAGCCGGCCAGGTTCAGCCAGGCGCGCTCGTGCTCGGGCGTGCGCCGGCGCCGGCGGGCGCGCGCAAGCAGCGCGTCGAACAGCGCGCGCAGCAGCGGCACGTCCCAGCCCTCGCGCGGGCCGAGCAGCTTTTGCAGCGACTGGCGCAGCTGGCGCACCTCGCGCGGGGTGACGTCGCGGCCCTGGTTGCCGAAGATGCGCTCCAGCAGGGTCAGGGCGGCGGGCAGGCCGGTGGCGGCGGCGTCGGTGGCAGGGGCTTCAGCATCTTTTTGGCCTTTTGCCCTTGTGGGGTCAGCGCCAGCAGCTATGGTTTTTGCAGCCCGGTGATCCGTGGCATCCGCCGTGACATCCGCCGGCGCGCCCGCGCCGCGCACGGCAAAGGGCAGCAGCCACGACTGCTGCGGATCATCCACGGCCACGCAGCGCAGCTCCAGCGTGCCGACCTCGCTCATGCTGGCCTGCAACTGCACCTCGACACGCGCCGTCTCGCGTCCCGGCGGTGCCGGCAGGGCGGTGGCCACGGGCGGCAGCTCCGTCCAGCCCTCACCCTCGATGGCCATGATCTGCCCGGCCTGCGCCTGGCCCTCGCTGCGCGCCAGCAGGGCAAAGCGCACGGCCTGGCCCAGGCGCAGGGCGAAGCGCCGGCCCGTCAGCACCAGGCGCACGCCTTCCTCGGTGCCGCGCGGCAGCAGGCACAGGCCGCGCACGGGCGCGCCGGCCTTGCCCGGCAGCACCAGCCAGTAGCTGCGCGCCGAGCCGCCGCCAATGCGGGGGACTATGTTTTTGCTAGCTGTTTGCGCTTTTCCGGCATGGGTTTGCGGCTGATTCGACGAAGATTTTTCCGGATGCTGGGCCTGGTACTGCGCCAGCGCATGCGCCGCCGCGCCGCGCGCCACCGCCCAGTCCGGGTGCGGGTTGGCCAGCACGCGCACCGGGGCGCCGCGCCAGTGGCCGAGCAGGCCGGTCAGGCGCTCGGCCAGGGCGTGGGCGTGGAACACGCCGCCATTGAGCAGCACGGCATCGGGCAGGCCGTCCGCCGCGTGCCGGCTCAAAAACTGCGCCAAGTGCCGCGACAGGGCCGCATCCGCCGGGTACGGCAGGCCGAGGCCGCGCAGCGCGCCCTGGCGGCGCGCCGGGGCGTCGGTCAGCTCGGCGGGCGGCACAAAGGCCTCGACCACCCATTCCTGCACCTGCGCGCGCGTGAGCGTCGCCGAGCGCGTCTGCGCCAGCAGGCGCGAGCCGGCGCCCAGCAGGGTGATGGGCAGCTGCCCGGGGGCGCCAGCGGCCAGCAGCTGCTCCTTGGCGCTGCGGCAGCGCTGCACCAGCTCGGCAAAGCGCGCCGGTGCCAGGCGCTGGCCGTCGCCGCTGGCAAAGTGCGGCTCCAGCCGATGGGCCAGGGCCAGATCCATGTTGTCGCCGCCCAGCATCAGGTGCTCGCCCACGGCGCTGCGGGTGAGCTGGGGCAGGCCCGTACCGTCCTGCGCGGGCTGCACGCGGATCAGCGTCAGGTCGGTCGTGCCGCCGCCCACGTCCACCACCAGCACCAGGCGGCTGGCGGCCAGCTGCGCGGCAAGCTGCTCGCCCTGCAGCACCAGCCAGTCGTGAAAGGCCGCCTTGGGTTCCTCCAGCAGCTGCACCGGCGGCAGGCCGGCGAGTTGCGCCGCCTGCAGGGTCAGCGCGCGCGCGCCCTCGTCGAAGGAGGCCGGCACGGTGAGCACCACGCTTTGCTGCGCCATGGGGGCATCGGGGTGGGCGGCGTCCCAAGCGGCGCGCAGGTGCGCCAGGTAGCTGGCCGAGGCGTCGAGCGGGGAGATTTTCGCCACGTCCTCGCCCGCGCCCCAGGGCAGGATGGGTGCGCTGCGGTCGACTCCGGCGTGCGACAGCCAGCTTTTGGCGCTGGCCACCAGCCGCTGCGGGCTGCCCGCACCCAGCACCCGCGCCCAGCGGCCGATGACGGCGGGGGCGGCGTCGCCCGCGCCCAGCGGCGGCCAGGGCGTGTGCCAGGCCTCGTGCAGCTCGCCGCTCGCGCCCTGGTAGCGCATGGAGGGCAGCAGGGGCTCGCCCTGCACCTCGGCGGGCGAGATGCGCTGGGGTAGGGGCAGCAGGCGGATGTCCTGCGCGCTGGCGGCGAGCGGCACGAAGGCCAGGGCGGTGTGGCTGGTGCCCAGGTCGATGCCGATGGCGTAGCGGGCAGGAGGAGGCGTGGTCAGCGGGGTCATGCGCCACCTCCTGCGCCCGAATCACCGCTCAGAGTGCCCAGCTCGCCAATCTCGTTTTCGATCTGCTCGGTGCTGGGCAGCTCGCTTTGCAGTTCGGCGGGCAGCGTCTCCAGCAGCCGGTACTCGGCGATGCCCAGCGGCTGCGCCTGATCGCGCAGTGCGTACTCGGCTACCACCTGGTTCTTGCTCTTGCACAGCAGCAGGCCGATGGTGGGGTTGTCGTGTTCGCTTTTCACCTGCGCATCCACCGCGGTCAGATAAAAACCCAGCTGTCCGAGGTGCTCGGGTTTGAATTTGTCCGCCTTGAGTTCGATCACCACGTAGCAGCGCAGCTTGAGGTGATAGAAAAGCAGATCGAGAAAGAAATCGTCGCCGCCTACTTCCACGTGGACCTGACGACCGACGAAGGCGAAGCCCGCGCCCAGTTCCAGCAAGAACTGCGTGATGTGCTGCACCAGGGCAGCTTCGATGGTGCGCTCGCCCGCCTTCTGGCCCATGCGCAGGAAGTCGAACAGGTAGGGGTCTTTGAGCGACTGGCGCGCTAGATCGGTATCGGGGCCGGGCAGGCGCGGCCGAAAATTCGTGACAGCCTTGCCTTCGCGTTCCAGCAGGCGGGTCTCAATGTGCATCTCCAGCACCGCGCGCGACCAGCCGTGCGTGATGGCGCGTTCGGCGTAGGCCAGCCGTGCCCGTGCGTCCTTGAGCTTTGCCAGCAGCACGAGGTTGTGACCCCAGGGCAATTGTCCAACAGCCTGTTGGACGATTGCCTCCTGGTGCCATGCCTGGGCAAAAGCGCGCATGTACATGAGGTTCGCGCGGGAGAAACCCCTCATGTCCGGAAAGGCCACCCGCAGGTCGTGCGCCAGTCGTTCGATGACCTTGGCGCCCCAGCCCTGCTGCTGCTGGCGCTGCAGGATGTCCTGGCCGATCTGCCAGTACAGCAGCACCAGTTCGCGGTTGACGGCCAGCGCCGCGCGTTGCTGGGCGCTGTGGATGCGGGTCTTGAGCTCGGCCAGCCACAGGGCGTAGCCGTCGGGCGGGGTGGTGAGGGAAGCGGGGCGCTCGGGCATGGGATGGACTCCTGGGCGGTGGCGCGGAGAGCGTGGTTGGTGCTGATGCTGGGGCTATGCAGGAGGCGCGCTCCCTCCCCCTCTGGGGGAGGGTTGGGGTGGGGGCCAGCGACGGCGGCACATTCAAACGGCGCTCCCATCGCTAGCCGGCCCCCATCCCGGCCTTCCCCCAGAGGGGGAAGGGGCAGCAGCGGGGCCGCCCGGGGCTACACCGCCCCCGCCGCCCGCACGTCGAACTCCACCTTCCAGCGCTCGCTGCCGCCCACCGGCACCGCCGCCAGCTCCAGCGTGCCAATTTCGCTCACGCGGGCGTGCAGGGTGACGGGCACGACCTCGCCGGCGCTGCGGCCCTCGGGCGGCAGGGTGGCTTCGATCTCCTGCAGCTCGGTCAGCTCCTCGTCGGCCCAGAACTCCAGCAGCGTGCCCACCGCATCCTGGCGGCGCACGCTGGAGCCAAAAAAGCGCAGCCGCACCGGCTCGCCCACGACCAGGCCGAACTGCTGGCCGCTCAGCTCGACCTCGCTGCCTTCCTCCATGCCGAACGGCGCCAGGCACAGGGCGGCGATCGGCGGCTCCATGCCGGGGATGGCCGGCATGTTGCCCTCCACGCCGACGTAGTAGCTCTGCGCCGTGCCGCCGCGAATGCGCACGCCGCGCCCCTGCGCCGCCACGTGGCCGAAGTAGGCCGCGCCGCGCGCCACCGCCAGATCGAGCTGCGCGCCATCGAGCAGCCGCACGGGCGGTGCGCCCTCGGCGGCCAGCCAGCCGTTCAACACTTCCAGGATGCGCGCCTCGATCTGCGCCGCCTTGAGCACGCCGCCGTTGAACAGCACCGCCGTCGGATGGACGAAGCTGGCCCCTTCGGGCGGCGGTGCCAGGCCCTCGATCTGCGCCGTCGCGCCCACCTGGCGCGCCAGAAAGGCCGCCAGATGGCGCGTCACCGCCGCGTCCTGCGCGTAGGGCAGGCCGAGCTGCGTGAGGGCCGCGCGGGCGCGTGTCTGCGGGCGGTCGGTGATGGCGGCGTGCGGGAAAAAGCCCTCGACCAGCAGTTGCAGCACCTCGGCGCGCGTGACCTCGGTGCGGATGCTCGCGCCGATCAGCCTGGCGCCCCGGCTGGGCACGACCACGGGCACGGCCTGCACGCTGTCGTCCTGCAGCAGCTGCTCCTTGGCCGCGCGGCAGGCGTGCGCCAGCGCCCGGGTCTGCCAGGCGTCGAGCTGCCGGCCCTCGGCTGCCAGCTTGCGCGCCACGCCATAGGCCAGCGCCAGATCCATGTTGTCGCCGCCCAGCAGGATGTGCTCGCCCACGGCGATGCGCTGCAGCTGCAGGTTGCCCTCCTGCTCGAGCACGGCGATCAGCGACAGGTCGGTCGTGCCACCGCCCACGTCCACCACCAGCAGGATGTCGCCGTGGCGCACCTGCTTGCGCCAGGCGCCGCCGCTGGCCTGCAACCAGCTGTACAGCGCCGCCTGGGGTTCCTCCAGCAGCGTGAAATGGCCCAGGCCCGCAGCTTGGCAGGCCTCGGCGGTCAACTCGCGCGCCGCCGGGTCGAACGATGCGGGGATGGTCACCGTGACCTGCTGCGCCGACAGCGGCGCGTCCGGGTGGGCGGCGTCCCAGGCGCGGCGCAGGTGCTGGAGGTATGCGGTGCTGGCCTGCAGGGGCGACAGGCGGGCGATCTCGCCCTCGGGGGCCTGGGCGGCGTCAGGCGGCAGGATGGGCGCGCGCCGGTCCACGCCGGCGTGGCACAGCCAGCTCTTGGCGCTGGAGACCAGCCGGATCGGCGTGGCCGCGCCGCGCGTGCGCGCCAGCTCGCCGACGATGAAGTCCTGCGGTGCATCGCCTCCGTCCAGGGCCGGCACGCTGCGCTCGGCGGCGCTCAGTTCGCTGTCGTGCGGCAGGTACAGGAACGACGGCAGCAGCGGGCGCGCCTCGACGCTGGCCGGCGCGGTGAGCTGGGCGATGTCCAGCACGCCCTGCGCCACGCGTTCGCCGTCGCTGGCGGCGGCATCGACATAGGACAGCGCGCAGTGCGTCGTGCCCAGGTCGATGCCGATGCTGTAGCGAGGATGTTGCTCTTTTTGGCCCTCAGCCCTTGTCCCGTCTTGGGTCACAGCTATCGTTTGCATAGTCACAGCTCCACCTCCGCCTGCGCCAGGATGCGCGCGGCCTGGGGGTCGGTCAGCTGCGGCAGGCGCACTTCGCCAGCCTGCCAGCCGCGGTGGGCCAGCGTGCCAGTGAACGGTGGCTGGCCGACCACGTTGCCGCTGACGCGCACGGCGCCGGCGTCAAAGCCGGGCTGCAGCGTGACGCGGCTGCCCTCGCTCTCGGCGCGCACGGGTTGGATGGAGAAATGCCCGGCCAACACCTTGCGGCAGCCGTCGTGCACCACGCGGGCGGCGGCGCCGATCTCGGCATCGCTGTAGCCGGCCACGTCCTCCTGCACGAAATCGACGAAGCGCGCCTCGCGCTGCAGCAGGCCCAGCAGCTGCAGCGCGGCGGTGGGGGCGTGGATTTCGGTGGTTTTCTCGACGACGCGCTCGACCGGCACCTCAATGCGGGTCTCGACGATCTTCTCGACGGGCACCTCGACGCGCACCTCGCGCGGCGGCACGTCGGCGGCCAGCGCCTCGCCGGCGCGCAGGCGCGACACGCCCTGCGCCAGCGAGGCATTGCCCAGAATGGCAAAGAAGCTGCCGATCGCAATGGCGATGCGGCTGAGGAAGGAGGGGGGAGAGGTCTGTGGTGTGCTCATGGTGCAAAAAAGTGGCCGGCGGCCGGGCGCTATGCAAGGGCTTGGCGCGCCGCGCCGGGCACAGAAAATCAGGCGGGCTGGACGCCGTTCGGGGCGTGCGCAATCCCGGCAAAAAAGGGCAATGATGTTACCCAAAGCCCCTTATAGGCCTTGCGCGCGGGCCCATCGCGCACAATCTTTCACTGTATGACCATACAGACCGACGACTTCGCCCCCGCCCCGCCACCGGCCCCTGGCGGGCGCTCTGCGCGCGTGATTTCCGCGGCCCCCGCGTCGCCCCAGGAGGAAGCCCTGGAGCGCGCCCTGCGCCCCAAGCTGCTGGATGAATACGTCGGTCAGGCCAAGGCGCGCGAGCAGCTGGAGATCTTCATCAAGGCGGCCCGAAAGCGCGGCGAGGCGCTCGATCATGTGCTGCTGTTCGGCCCGCCGGGCCTGGGCAAGACGACGCTGTCCCACATCATCGCCACCGAACTGGGCGTGCAGCTGCGCCAGACCAGCGGCCCGGTGCTGGAAAAACCCAAGGATCTGGCGGCGCTGCTGACCAACCTGGAAGCCAACGACGTCCTGTTCATCGATGAGATCCACCGCCTGTCGCCGGTGGTCGAGGAAATCCTCTACCCGGCGCTGGAGGACTACCAGATCGACATCATGATCGGCGAGGGCCCGGCCGCGCGCAGCATCAAGCTGGACCTGCAACCCTTCACCCTGGTGGGTGCCACCACGCGCGCCGGCATGCTCACCAACCCGCTGCGCGACCGCTTCGGCATCGTGGCGCGGCTGGAGTTCTACACCCCCGAGGAGCTCTCGCGCATCGTGCGCCGCTCGGCGGGGCTGCTCAATGCGCCCATTGACGACGACGGCGCCTTCGAGATCGCCCGGCGCTCGCGCGGCACGCCGCGCATCGCCAACCGCCTGCTGCGCCGCGTGCGCGACTACGCCGACGTGAAGGGCGACGGGCGCATCACGCTGGACATCGCCCAGCGCGCACTGACCATGCTGGACGTGGACCCGCAGGGCTTCGACGTGATGGACCGCAAGCTGCTGGAGGCCGTGGTGCACCGCTTCGACGGCGGCCCGGTGGGGCTGGACAACATCGCCGCCAGCATCGGCGAAGAAAGCGGCACCATCGAGGACGTGATCGAGCCCTACCTGATCCAGCAGGGCTTCCTGCAGCGCACGCCGCGCGGGCGCATCGCGACGCTGGCGGCGTATCGGCATCTGGGCGTGGCGCCGCCGCGCAGCTCGGGCGGGCTGTTTGCGGAGTAGCGCGGGGCCCGCCCCAGGGCTCACGCAGCGATACCGGCGCTGGCGGCGAACTCCGGCAGTTCGCGCAGCTGTTCGTACAGCGGTGCGAAGTCCTCTGCCGTGAGGTCGAAAAGCTGCTGGAAGCTGTCGATCACGAAGTAGGTCTGCTGGAAGGTGTCGATCTTGTAGCGCGTGCGCATGGTGCGCGCCAGATCGAGCGGCAGGCGCTGCGGTTCGGGGCTGCGCACCGCATAGGGCAACTCGCCGGCCGAGCTCAGAATGCCGGCGCCATAGGCGCGCAGGCCGCCGCTCTCGCGGATCAGGCCGAACTCGATGGTGTACCAGTACAGGCGCGAGAGCATCTCGCACGCGCCCAGCCGCGCTGCCTTCAGGCCCCCTTCGCCGTAGCGCTGCACGTAGTCGGCGAACACCGGATTGAACAACAGCGGCACGTGGCCGAACAGGTCGTGGAACACGTCCGGCTCGACGATGTAGTCGAACTCCTCGGGCTTTCGGATCCAGTCCGTGACCGGGAACTTGCGATTGGCCAGCAGCTGGAAGAACGGCACCTCCGGGATCAGCCCTGGCACGGCCACCAGCTCCCAGCGCGTGGCGCGGTACAGGCGCTCGTTGACCTCCTCGAAGCGCGGGATGCGCTCCTTGGCGCCCAGCAGCGGCAGGGCGTCGATGAAGGCCTGGCTGGCCAGACCGGGCAGCTGGGCCGACTGGCGCTGGTACAGCCGGTGGTAGGTATCGTGGTCCTGCGCGGTGTAGGACGCCCAGTCCTGCGCGCAGGTGTAGTCGGCCTGGGCGCGGGCGTAGTCGCCGCGCGGCGGGCGCTCGCTGGCGCCATAGACCACGGGTTCGACGGCCATGGCGCGCCCCTTACTCGGCCTGCGCCTGCGGGATGGCGCCGCGGCGCACCTGGTCGCGCTCGAGCGACTCGAACAGCGCCTTGAAGTTGCCCTCGCCGAAGCCGTCGCGGAAGTCGCCGCTGCGCTCGATGAACTCGAAGAACACCGGCCCCAGCATCGGCGTGGAGAAGATCTGCAGCAGCAGGCGCGGCGTGCCGTCGGCCGTGGTGCCGTCCAGCAGGATGCCGCGCGCCTGCAGCTCCGCCACCGGCTGGCCGTGGCCGGGCAGGCGCGTCTCCAGCATCTCGTAGTAGATGTCGTTGGGAGCGCTGGCCAGCGGCACGCCGGCCAGGCCCAGGCGGTCCACCACCTCGGTCAGGTTGTCGCAGATCAGCGCGATGTGCTGGATGCCCTCGCCGTTGAACTGCATCAGGAACTCCTCGATCTGGCCGCCGCCCTGGCGCGCCTCCTCGTTGAGCGGGATGCGGATCTTGCCGTCGGGCGCCGTCATGGCCTTGGAGGTCAGGCCCGTGTACTCGCCCTGGATGTCGAAGTAGCGCAGCTCGCGGAAGTTGAACAGCCGCTCGTAGAAGTTCGACCAGAACTCCATGCGCCCGCGATAGACGTTGTGCGTGAGGTGGTCGATCTCGTTGAGGCCGTGGCCTGTGGGGCGCGGGTCCACCCCGGGCAGCCACTCGAAGTCGATGTCGTAGATCGACTTGCCGTCCTCGAAGCGGTCGATCAGGTACAAAGGCGCGCCGCCGATGCCCTTGATGGCCGGCAGGCGCAGCTCCATCGGGCCGGTCGGGATGTCGATGGGCTGGGCGCCCAGCTCCAGCACGCGCTGGTAGGCCTGGTGCGCATCCTTGACGCGAAACGCCATGCCGCAGGCCGAAGGTCCGTGCTCGGCGGCGAAGTATGCCGCTTGGCTGCGCGGCTCGCGGTTCAGGATGAAGTTGATCTGGTTCTGGCGGTACAGCACCACGTCCTTGGAGCGGTGCCTGGCCACCAGGGTGAAGCCCAGCTTCTCGAACACGTCCTCCAGCACGCCGGGCGTGGGCGAGGTGAACTCGACGAACTCGAAGCCCATCAGGCCCATGGGATTTTCCCAGGCGGAGGTCTCGGTGGCGGCTTGTTGGGGCAGGGCGGCGGTCATGGGGCAGTCTCCTTGCGGACGATGTTGGCGTCGGGTCAATCCAATGACTGTAGGACCGGGGCCGCTCAGATTTAAGGCGAAGCGCGGGCCTTTTGCGGACTGGCGTGCAGGAATGTTGCGTCTGATCAAGGCGTCCTGCACGCCGATGGCGTTAGGGAATGCGTGCACGGCGCCCGCGCGGCGCCTGCCTAGAATCCGCGGCCATGAACAGCGACCGCAGCGCTCCCGCCCTGGACAAGCTCGACCGCGCCATCCTGCGCCGCCTGCAGGACAACGGCCGCGAAACCTATGACGTCATCGGCGAGCAGGTGGGTCTGTCGCCCAGCGCCGTGCTGCGCCGCGCCAAGCGGCTGGAGGAGTGCGGCGTGATCGACCGCTACGTGGCCCTGGTGCGGCCCGAGAGCGTGGGCCTGGGCCTGACGGCCTACATCAACGTGCGCCTGGAAAAGCTGACCGAGAGCCACAAGCGCAACCCCATGGACCTGTTCAAGGCCAGCGTGCAGACCTGGCCTGAGGTCGTGGAGTGCGCGGCGCTCACCGGCGAGATGGACTACCTGCTGCGGGTGGTGGTGGCCGACATGGCGCACTACAGCCGCTTCATCATGGACACGCTGCTCAAGCACCCGAGCGTGCAGGACTGCAAGACCAGCTTCGTGCTCGACCGGGTCAAGGCCACCACGGCGATACCCGTGTAAGCTCATGTTGCATTGCAACAAAACCGCTGCGCAACCCTAGGGAAAACCCTAGAATGGGCCCACCATGCCCATCTCCGAGTCTCTGCTCCACTCCTGCCTGCCCGCAGGTTCGGTCATGCCGCGCCTGCGCGGCCACTTCCACCGAGGTCTTGTCATGAGCTCTGCCCTGATGGTGCCCGTCCGCTCTCTGGGCCCGCAGCACCGCGCCCGCATCGCCACGCACCTGCTGGGCCTATCGGAGCACGACCGCTACCTGCGCTTCGGCTATGCCGCCAGCGACGCGCAGGTCCAGCGCTACGTGGACATGCTGGACTTCGGGCGCGACGCGCTGTTCGGCATCTTCAACCGCCGGCTGGAGCTGATTGCCATGGCGCAGCTGGCGTGTAGTGCGTCGTCCGAGTACGCCAACTGCGCCGAGTTCGGCGTGTCCGTCTCGGCTCATGCGCGGGGACGCGGCTATGGCGCGCGGCTGTTCGACCGCGCCGTCATGCTGGCGCGGCACCGCGGCGTGAGCATGATGTTCATCCACGCGCTGAGCGAGAACACGGCCATGCTCAAGATCGCGCGCAATGCCGGTGCCACGGTGCGCCGCGACGGCCACGAGTCCGAGGCCTACCTGCAGCTGCCCCCGGCCGGGCTGGACACGCACGTGTCCAAGCTGATGGCCGAGCACTACGGCGAGGTGGACTACCAGCTCAAGAAGCAGGCACGCCAGTTTTGGAGCCTGCTGGCCGACCTGCAGGAGATCCGCCAGGGCGTGCGCGAGGGCCGGCACCAGGCCGCCGAGTAAGCGGCGCGGGGCCGGGCTGGCGGGCCGCCGCGCCAGGCCCCACGCGGTGGCGCGGAGCGATCCGCTATCCTAGGAGCCCTTGTTCCACCACCGCGCGCTCAGCCGACGTGTCCGACCCCCATCCTGCGCATCCTGCCGACGGCAGGGAAGACAAGCGCTCCATCCTGCAGCGCCTGATCGAGTTCATCCGCCCCGGGCCCGATTCCACCGACGAGCTGATCGCCACGCTGGCCGAGGCCGAGGACAACGAGGTCATCAACGCCGACGCGCGCGTGATGCTCGAGCGCGTGTTGCGCATGGCCGAGATGACGGCCGACGACGTGCTGGTGCCGCCCGCGCGCATGGACATGCTGGACATCGACGCGCCGGTGGATGCGCTGATGCACCAGGTCATCCAGACGGCGCACTCGCGCTTTCCGGTCTACCAGGGCGCGCGCGACAACATCATCGGCATCCTGCTGGCCAAGGACCTGCTCAAGCGCTGGCGCTCGCCCGAGCTGAGCATCCGCACCCTGGTGCGCCCCGCGCTGTTCGTGCCCGAGAGCAAGGGCCTGCACGAGCTGGTACGCGAGTTTCGCGCCACGCGCAATCACCTGGCCATCGTCATCGACGAGTTCGGGCGCATCGCCGGCCTGGTGACCTTCGAGGACGTGTTCGAGCAGATCGTCGGCGAGATCGAGGACGAGTTCGACATCCCCGAGGACGAGGGCGACATCTTCGCACTGGCCGACGGCAGCTGGCGCGTGAGCGGGCACACCCCGGTCGAGCGCGTGGCCGAGGCGTTCGAGGCGCGCCTGGGGCCGAGCGACCCCGAGGAGGAGTTCGACACCATCGGCGGCCTGATCGCCCATGAACTGGGCCGCGCCCCGGCCAGGGGCGAAGCGGTGGTGCTGGGCGGCCTCAGGTTCGTGGTGCTGCACACCAAGGGCGGCGCGGTGCGCTGGTTCAAGGTGGCGCCCGCCACGGCCGACAACGCCGACCCCGACGCCTGATGGCAACGCCCGTCCTGTTGCAGCGCGGCCCCGCGCCCTGGCTGCTGGCGGCCGCCGCCGGCGGCGTGCAGGCGCTGTCCCTGGCGCTGCCGCTGCCGGGCAGCGGCCAGCCGCTGTGGTGGTTGCAGGTCGCCTCGCTGGCCGTGCTGGCGCACCTGCTGCTGGCCGCGCCGCCCGGGCGCGCCGGCGTGCGCCGCGCGGGCCTGCTGGGCTGGCTGTTTGCCACCGCCTGGCTGTGCGGCACCTTCTGGTGGCTGTTCATCTCCATGCACACCTATGGCGGCCTGGCGGCGCCGCTGGCGGCGCTGGCCGTGCTGGCGCTGGCGGCCTTCCTGGGCAGCTACTACGGCGCGGCCTGCGCGGCGTTCCGGGCGCTCTGCGGCCGCGGCGCGCTGCCTGCAGCCCTGCTGTTTGCCGCGTTGTGGATGCTGGCCGAGCTGGCGCGCGGCCAGTGGTGGACGGGCTTTCCGTGGGGCGCCGTGGGCTACGCCCATGTGGACGGGCCGCTCGCCGTGCTGGCGCGCAGCGTCGGGGTGTACGGCATCAGCTTCGTGGCCGCGGCGCTGGCCCTGCTGCTGGCGCGGGCCCGCGCGCGGCACCTGCGCAGCCCGCGGCTGTGGCTGGGGCTGGCGGCGCTGCTGCTGGCCTGGGCGGGGCTGGCCTGGCAGCGCGGCTGCGCGCTGCAGGGCGGGTGCGCGGCGCTGGGGGCCAGTGCGGACGCCGGCGCGCCGCTGACGCTGGCGCTGCTGCAGGGCAACATCCCCCAGGACGAGAAATTCCAGCCCGGCAGCGGCGTGCCGCTGGCGCTGTCCTGGTACGGCGAGCAGCTGCGCGCCGCGCAGGCGCAACTGGTGGTGGCGCCCGAGACGGCCATCCCCCTGCTGCCCCAGCAGCTGGTGCCGGGCTACCTGGAGGGCATCGCCCAACGGTTCAGCGAGGGCGGGCAGGCCGTGCTGCTGGGCATTCCGCTGGGCAGCCCGCAGGAGGGCTACACCAACTCGGCCATCGGCTTTGCGCCCGGCCAGGAGGGTGCCTATCGCTACGACAAGCACCACCTGGTGCCCTTTGGCGAGTTCATCCCGCCACTGTTCAAGTGGTTCACGCAGATGATGAACATCCCCCTGGGCGACTTTGTCCGCGGCGGCGTGGGCCAGCCCTCGCTGGCCTTTGCCGGCCAGCGCCTCGCGCCCAACATCTGCTACGAGGACTTGTTCGGCGAGGAGCTTGCGGCGCGCTTTCTCGACCCGGCGCAGGCGCCCACGGTGCTGGTCAACCTGAGCAACATCGGCTGGTTCGGCGACAGCATCGCCATTCGCCAGCACTTGGCCATCAGCCGCCTGCGCGCGCTGGAGTTCGAGCGCCCCATGGTGCGCGCCACCAACACCGGCGCCACTGCCGTCATCGACCACCAGGGCCGCGTGACGCACCAGCTGGCGCCGCACACCCGCGCCGTACTGGCCGCCGAGGTGCAGGGCCGCGCGGGGGACGCCACGCCCTACGCGCGCTGGGCCGGCCGCTGGGGCCTGGCGCCGCTGTGGCTCGCGGGCCTGGGCATCGTGCTGCTGGCCTGGCTGCGGCGAGCCCGCGCTTGAATGCGTGCGGCATTTCCCCACGCCAGCACGGACATCGCGCTTGCCCTTGCATGGCGGTCAGGCGGCGCGGACGCTGGATAATGGACCCCTTTTCTGCGGCAGCCGCTCCCTGACAAGGCGGGCCGGCGCGGCGCCCCTTCCTCGAAGCAAGACCGACAGACAATGGCTGAATCCTTCTCGTACGAACAACTGATCGCCTCGGGCGAGGGCCGGTTGTTCTCTCCGGACAGCGGGCGCCTGCCCCTGCCCCCCATGCTGATGTTCGACCGCATCACGCACATCGACAGCGACGGCGGCGCGCACGGCCTGGGCCGGATCGTGGCCGAGCTGGACGTCAAGCCGGGCCTGTGGTTCTTCGAGTGCCACTTCCAGGGCGACCCGGTCATGCCCGGTTGCCTGGGGCTGGACGCCATGTGGCAGCTGATCGGCTTCTATCTCACCTGGCTGCGCCTGCCGGGCCGGGGCCGCGCCCTGGGTGCGGGCGAAGTCAAGTTCACCGGCGAAGTCGGACCCGACGTCAAGCTCGTGACCTACGAGATCGACATCAAGCGCGTGATCAAACGCAAGCTGAACATGGCCATCGGCGACGCGCGCCTGCTCGCCGACGGCAAGGAAATCTACGTGGCCAATGACCTGCGCGTGGGCCTGTTCCTGCGCGAGGAAGGCAGTGCGGAAAACACAGCGACATGAGCAACAGCAGCAGCATCAGTAGCAGTAACGGCGGCGGCAAGCGCCGCGTGGTCATCACCGGGGCGGGCATCGTCTCGTGCATCGGCAATGACCTGGCGACCGTCGAGCAATCGTTGCGGGAGGGCCGCTCGGGCATCCGCGCCGTGCCGGAGTTCACCGAACTGGGCATGCGCAGCCAGGTCGGCGGCACGCCCGAGATCGACCTGGAGTCGCGCATCGACAGGAAGCAACTGCGCTTCATGGGCGACGCCGCCGCCTACGCGCAGATCGCGCTGGAAGACGCCATTGCCCAGGCGGGTCTGCAACCCGAGCAGGTCAGCCACCCGCGCACCGGCCTGATCATGGGCTCGGGCGGCGGCTCGCCGGCCAACCAGATCGAGGCGGCCGACACGCTGCGCGAGAAGGGCATCCGCCGCGTCGGGCCGTACCAGGTCACGCGCTGCATGAGCTCCACCGTCTCGGCGTGCCTGGCGACCAACTTCAAGGTCAAAGGCATCAACTACTCCATCACCTCGGCCTGCTCCACGTCGGCGCACTGCATCGGCGCGGCCGCGCAGCAGATCGCCTGGGGCATGCAGGACGTGATGTTGGCCGGCGGCGGCGAGGAAATGTCCTGGGGCATGGCGTTGCTGTTCGACGGCATGGGCGCCATGTCCAGCAAGTACAACGCCATGCCCGAGAAGGCCTCGCGCGCCTATGACGCCAACCGCGACGGCTTCGTCATCGCCGGCGGCGGCGGCGCGGTGGTGTTGGAGAGCCTGGAGCACGCCCAGGCACGTGGCGCAACCATCCTGGCCGAGGTGGTGGGCTTCGGCGCCACCAGCGACGGCGAGGACATGGTCGCCCCCTCGGGCGACGGCGCCGTGGCCTGCATGCGCCAGGCCATGGAAGGGCTGGATGGGCCGATCGACTACATCAACACCCACGGCACCTCGACCCCGGTGGGCGACATGCAGGAAGTGCGCGCCATGCGCCAGGTGTTCGGCGATGCCGTGCCGCCGTTTTCCTCGACCAAGTCGCTGACCGGGCACTCGCTGGGCGCCACCGGCGTGCAGGAGGCGATTTACTGCCTGGTCATGCTGCAGAAGGGCTTTATCGCCGGGTCCGTGAATGTGGACACGCCCGACCCGGAGCTGGGCGACATGCCGCTGGTGACGAAGACACGTGATGCGCAGTTGACGCAGGTGCTGAGCAACAGCTTCGGCTTTGGCGGGACGAATGCGTCGCTGGTGCTGCGCCGCTGGGATGGTGCCTGAGTCTGCGTTCCTCTCTTGCCTTTGCATCCGAAAAGCCGCTTTCGCAAGAAGCGGCTTTTTTCACGCCTGGCATTCCAGGCATTTTCTATAACGCATCCAGCGGACTCAGAATGCCGCGCCCGCCCTTGTTCAACACATGGGTGTAAATCATGGTCGTGCTGACATCGGCGTGGCCCAACAATTCCTGCACCGTGCGAATGTCATAGCCGGCCTGCAGCAAATGCGTGGCAAACGAATGGCGCAGCACATGCGGCGACACCGGTTTATCGATTTGCGCCAGTTTCGACGCTTCACGCACGGCACGCTGCACCGATTCGGGATAAACATGGTGACGCCGCTCCAGCAGGTCGCCGGTGCGTGCATCCGGGCGCGGGTCCATCGAGCGCACCGGCGACGGAAACACCCACTGCCAGGCCCAGGCTTTGTCGGCCTTCGGATATTTCACCGCCAGCGCGTGCGGCAGGTGAACCCGGCCCAACCCGGCGGCCAAGTCTTTCTGATGCAGTGCTTGTGCCTTATGCAGTTGTGCCTGCAGGGGCTCGATCAGGTTTTCGGGCAATACCGTTACCCGATCTTTGCCGCCCTTGCCCTCCCGGATCACGACCTCGCGCCGTGTGAACTCCACATCCTTCACGCGCAGGCGCAGCGCCTCCATCAATCGCATGCCGGTGCCGTATAGCAGACGGGCGATCAGGCCCATCGTGCCGTTGTCCATGTGCATCAGCAGCGCGCGCACTTCGCTGGGTGTGAGCACCACCGGCAGGCGGCGTGGGCGCTTGGCCTGGACGACTTCATCCAGCCAAGGCAGATCGATGGCCAGAACCTGCTTGTACAGATATAGCAGGGCTGCCTTGGCCTGGTTCTGCGTGGAGGCCGATACCTGTCGATCTACCACAAGGTGACTCAAGAACGCCTCGACCTCGGGCGCACCCATCTCTTGTGGATGGCGTTTGTTGTGATACAAGATGAAACGTCGCGCCCAGTCCAGGTATGCCTGCTCGGTTCGGATGCTGTAGTGGCGCATACGCAGGTGGGTGCGCATACGGTCCAGGAGCTTAGGCGCCTGAACGGATGAACCCAAGGTTTCGGACGATGTGGCAGTGTCGGCAATCATCCGCAAATTTTTAGGTTTGCCTAAGTGATTGGCAAGTCCGTGTTTACGAGTAGAGCTGCGGATCGGGTCCGTTGTTATCGTTCACCAAAACGAACTTTGAGGTTCGTCTAATTCTAGTTAGAAATTTATTGGAGGAGATTTATGGCTACGAAAACTACAGGTGCGAAAGCCGCAACTGCAGCCTCTAAGGTGCTTTCGAGTAAATCTCCTGGTGCAGCTTCTAAAACTGCAGCAGCAAGTGCCCTTACTCAAACATCTTCGCCCAAAGAATCTACCTCTGCGCGTGCAGCTACTGCAGCATCCAAAGTGCTGCGTGACGGTCGTACAAGTGCGGCATCAAAAACTGCTGCAGGTAGTGCCCTGTCTCAAGCAAAAGGCAAAAAGTAGTTTCTAACCCTTCACTCAAGCCGACCCGCCTTCGGCGGTCGGCTTAGCTTTTTCGTTAGGATTTTCCATGAAAGATGCTGTACTACTATTCAGTGGGTTTCTTGGTGGCCTGTTTTTCGGCTACATAACGGCCATACTCGCCTTCTTCGTTTGGCAACTCATCAAGGAAGGTTTCGGCGACCCAAAGCAAGTGGCAATACCGGCTATTTTCCTCCTTGGAATATTTGGCACAGCCTTGGTCTATCTGGCTGCAGTCGTAATTGAAAGTTGGCCAGTATTGCTTGGTGCAGCAATTACCTTTACCAACGGCGCTCGCCCACTATTCAAGCAAGAGGAATGATGCCCAAGCATCAAAACCCTAACCCTGCGCTCAACCCGACCGGCCTGACGGCCGTCGGGTTAGCTCCACGTTAGGCCTCCAAATGCTTCCCCGCGCAATATTCCGACTAGTGCGGTTGCCTGCCCAGTTGGCCATCTGCACAGCAGTCGCCGCTTTGGTCCAGCTCGCCATCTATTACGGCAGCTGGTCCGGCGCAGATCTCACCTCCCTGGACCGTTCTACATTCATCACGGCGCTCGGTACGGTCGCGACCCTGGTTGCACTCTTTTGCTCGCTCTCTGTTGCGTGGATTCTGTTCGTCTCTCAGCAATCAAAAGGGGAGCGTCTGGTCGCCTACGACCTTATGAAGTCAAGGCTACTGGAGGCGCAACGCGGGCTGCTCAGCCTTCCACAGACAGAAGACCGCGAGACATGCTTGTCTCTTGCCTACGAGCTCGACAAGCTAGACCTGTCCGACCTTCCACAGACTGACCGCGGGCCTGAATACGCCGAGTACTGCGATGCGCTTGACTCTGGGCTCGACTCGGACAACGCCGAACGCCGGGCTTTCTACCTGATCTCAAGCACGCATTTCGGTTACATCGAGAGTTTGTTAAATCGAATAGGCCTGGTCGCAATTCAACAACTCGTCACGCGTCTCTTCATTGACACGCTCGCAAAGGGTGTCGCCCTAGTAGGCCTTTCCGTGCTGGTGCTCATTGCTTCGTTACTCTGGTACGACGAACGCCTGAAGCCAACCTTTGTTGTCGCCTCGATATTCATTGCAGTCGGCTCCGCTCTTCTGCTAGTGGAGGTTTGGGTTGATCTGCGTCGCTACTACGATGACAACATCGACTTCATTGAGTCCTCGGAAACAGAGGCCTAACCTTTCCATCGAGCGGACAAACTCCGGCAGGCTTCGCCCGCCTACGTTTGCCGCTCATGTCAAACGTTAGTCCTCTGCACAAGTTCCTAGCAATTCGTGAAACTTATATAGAAAAAATGACCCCGCAATCTGAAGCACTTCGCCTCCTTGATGAGGCCTTGAGGGAGCTCGAATCGCCGAAAGGCTCTGTCTTGGCTGGCGTACAAAAGCTTTCAAGGGCATCAGCTCTACTTGAACACTCAGATATTCAAGTCTGGTGTGCTATTCAGTTGGGGGAAAGTAAATATACCCTGGCTTTACAGAATTTAATTTCTGCGCTCACCAAAAAAGACAATCCAGAATCTGAGAATAGCAAGAAAGCGGTAGATGCAGCTCTGAAGGATTTGAGCGCATTGAAGCTGAAGCACGAAATACACTACACAAATGATGAACTGAACGTAAAGGCAGCGGAAAGCGGCGGCGGATATAACAGCATCGGATTTGTGGAAGAGCGCTATGCCGACCTCGTACGTACTAAGAGGGGCAATGATAGGACGTATTACAAGAATAATCTCTATGCACATCTAAACCATGTGTGAAAAAAGTCGCACGAGTTTGCTTCTGCGCTATACAACCAACTCAAATTCTCGGGGACGGTAAAGAGCTGCTTTGACATTCTCAAGACAGCAGTCGACGACACGCTTCTAGATCTGAATCCAGCCCTAGCCGAGCAACTGATGCTGGCTTTCAAAGCTGTTTCGTCTCAAAAGGAAGAGGAGTGGTCACAGGCACTGACTACGTGCAGGCGACTCCTTGAAGGGCTTGCCGACGAATTGCATCCGGCAAGCACCGAATTAACAAAAGGTCGCGCTTTAAATCAGGCGCAATACGTCAATCGCCTATGGGCCTTTATGGACAAAGTGATTGAGTCCGAGTCAAATAGGGAACTTGCAAAGGCGCACGTTGATTTCCTCGGGGCCTGGATGGAAAAGACTAACAAGCTCTCAAACAAGGGCGTGCATGCGGAGGTTTCACAAGTTGAAGCTGTGAAAGCAATCTTCCACGCTTATCTAGTGGTAGCCGACATCCTCGAATACTTGCACAACGCACCATCGAAGAGTGGCCAAAAAGATATAAATTTTGCAACGATTGACGAACTGGAAGCGGTCTTGAATGTGAGTCGCGCCACGGCCAAAGAGATCGTTAAAGCCAGGATATCCAATGGAAAACTTAGCAAAGAAATATTAAAAGAAATTAAAGGCATCGGCCGCAAAACGCTCGAAAAAGCAGAACAGGCCTTTTCAATATGAAATCTCAAGCTGATAGAATAAAGATTTTTTCACGTTATGCAATAGGCAAGTCCTAACCCGGCGCTCAAGCCGACCCGCATACTGCGGGCGGCTTATCTTGTTAGTTAGACCGATCACATGAAAGAATTCAAACTCCCCGAGGAATTCATTAAGAACTCCAGATCACTATACGTTCAAAGCGTACGCACTGCCACTTCCATTGGCCTACTTGTGATGCAGTTCAACAGATTCGAGCACGACCTTGGAGAGTTTCTTGCCGTATTTATGAAAAGAGGTAACCAAGAAGAATATTTTGAAAATATTGCGATCATGACTGCGGCACTCAGCTTTGGACAGAAGCTGGACTTGCTTTCAGCTCTTTATCTAAAGAGATATCACGCGCAACTCGCTCAATGCGATATTTTCAGGAGAATAATTTCTCAGCTGTCCAAGTTTGAAGAGTACAGAAACGCCCTTATTCACTCGCGCTGGGGAATTCACACCTTTGGAGACTCAGAGTTCAAACGATTCAAACCAAATATAAAAGGACGGAAAGGGCTGAGACAGGTTGCAGCCCTCGCGGACTGGCGTCAGATTCGAAGGATGTGCAAAGAGATGCAAGAATTTAACTGCACAGAAATGTTTGAGATTTATCGCGGCTGCGCAAGTTATGAAGCAATGTCGGAAGAAACAATTAATAAACTAAGCGAGCGTCTAACAGCGCGCTCAAACGGACCGCTGCAAGCAGCGGCCGCTTAGCTCCACGTTATGAGCGCCTGGATAGGCATTTCAAGGGTCTGGATGACAACGAATTGGAAATTATTCGGCAACCGATAAATTCAGCGCTGAATGCCCGCGAAGCCCTTGATCGGTTGAAAATAACTGACGATGAACGTGACGTTGCGTTGACGGTTGATGGGAAGCCGGCTGCTGCCTCCGTCTGGGATGCGCTGCAGAGTGCTTACACATTTCCAGAGAACTTGCGGTACACGGTGATTCGGGCGAGAGGTTAGCTGGGCGATGCAGCTCCATTCGTTCAACCAACCAGTCATGTGCTACAGCAGGCCGGGGCGTTGGCGGAGCTTGTCGGGGCGCAGCAGCTGCAGACTCCCGTGAAGGGCGCAGATCCCTATTCGCCTCAGGGCGAGCAGTCGATAACTGCGGCAATCGAAAACCTCACCGAATGGTACGAAAAATATCTGGTGCCCAGTGTCGAAGGTGCCTTGGCAAGCAAGCGCAGCCGTGGTCGCGTATAAAAAATCGGGAGAGCCGACGCGCTGAAGCGCATGGTTCATCTCTGTATTTATAATTAAAATTATTCAGGATTTCAAAGGCAGTCGTGCTTATCGATTTCGCAAAAACCTTCGGATTGTTCTTTGCCACGGCGCTTGCTGAAATTCTGGGCTGCTACTTGCCCTATCTCTGGCTCAGGCAGGGCAAATCGGCTTGGTTGCTTGTCCCGGCGTTATCCAGTCTCGCATTATTCGCCTGGTTGCTTACCTTGCACCCCCAGGCCGCCGGTCGTGTTTACGCCGCTTACGGCGGTGTCTATATCGGGGTGGCCTTGCTTTGGCTCTGGGTGGTGGATGCCATCAAGCCCACAGTGACGGACTGGGTAGGGGTCGGTTTCTGCTTTTTGGGCATGTGCATCATCATGTTTGGACCACGGCGGATCTGAAAATTCATTCGCGCCGCCGGCTCATATTGAAGCGAATCAATGCTGGCGTGGTGCAAAAAATCCGACATATTCGCCATGTAAATCCTTATGGCAAAATCCCAATTGATCGAATTCCAGACGAGCCGCCTGCAATTGCGGCAGTGGAACAAGGCCGACCGTCAGCCCTTCGCCGCGCTCAACGCGGACCCGAGGGTCATGCAATTCTTCCCCGCGTCCCTCTCTCGTGAGCAAAGCGACGCCATGGCCAGCCGCTGCGAAGCGCTGATCGACGAGCGCGGCTGGGGTTTCTGGGCGGCGGAGTTGAAAGATACAGGCCGTTTCATCGGTTTTGTCGGCCTGCACATCCCATCAGCCGAGCTGCCGTTTTCCCCTTGCGTCGAAATCGGCTGGCGCTTGGCCTTCGACCATTGGGGACAAGGCCTCGCGTCGGAGGCCGCGGCAGGCGCGCTCCATGTCGGCTTTGAAACGCTCGGCCTGCAGGAAATCGTGTCGTTCACCGCTGGGGGCAACCGGCGCTCCCGCGCGGTGATGGAGCGCCTCGGCATGCAGGCATCGGGCACCTTCGACCATCCGCAGCTTCCCCAGTGCCATGCACTGCGCCAGCACTGCCTGTATCGTCTGTTGCGCAATGGTCATGCAGCCCGCGCGGCAGCCGGGGGCGCACCGTGCCCGCCGGCTTGAAGCAGCCTGGCGCGGCGCCACGTTCCATCACCCACAGGCAGCACCCGACATGAACCAGGACGACATCAAGGCCCTCTTCGACCAGCAGGCCGCCGGCTACGACACGCAGTGGGCCAAAACGCAGCCCATCCGCGACTGCCTGCACCTGCTGCTGGACGCGGCCTTTGCCGAGTTGCCGGCCGATGCGCGCATCCTGTGCGTCGGCGTGGGCACGGGGGCGGAGCTGGCGCACCTGGCGCACAAACACCCGGGCTGGCGCTTCACGGCGGTCGAGCCGTCTGGCGCCATGTTGCAGGTCTGCCGCGATCTGGCGCAGCGCCAGGGCTTCGCGCAGCGCTGCGTGTTGCACGAGGGCTATCTGGACACTCTGCCTCCCGCCACGGCGGCGGCAGGGCAGGGCGACAGGTTCGACGCCGCCACCTGCTTTCTGGTGTCGCAGTTCATGGTCGATCCTGCGGTGCGCTCGGGCTTTTTTCGCCAGGTCGGCCAGCGGCTGCGGCCCGGCGGCATCCTGGCCAGCACCGATCTGGCGTCCGACGTGCGCTCGCCCGCATACGAGGTGCTGCTGCGCGCGTGGATGCACATGATGGCGGCGGCGGATGTGTCGCCAGAGGCGATGGAGCGCATGCGTAAGGCCTATGCCACCGACGTGGCGGTGCTGCCGCCCGGCCGGGTGGCGGGCATCATCCAGGCGGGTGGGTTCGACGCGCCGGTGCCGTTTTTCCAGGCGGGGCTGATCCATGGGTGGCTGTCCCGCTGGAGCGGTAAGTCGGCAGATTGATGCGCCGTGGCGGCGCCCGGCATCCATATGCCGGCAGCACCACAATCGGTGCGTTTCCCCTTCCACCTTCCGCAGGAAGCTCCGTCCATGTCTGTCCGTGCCCTGGCGCTGTGGTGCGCCGCGCTCTCCACCGTGCCGGCAGTGGCGCAGGTTGCTGCGTCCCAGCCTGCTGCCAACTCCGTCCCTGCTGCGCAGGCGGCCCAGCCGGCCCCAGCCAATTGCCCGGCGCTGCTGCAGCACACCTTCCCTCGCCTGCAGGACGAAAGTCCGCAGTCCCTGTGCCAGTACGCCGGCAAGGTGCTGCTGGTGGTCAACACCGCCAGCTACTGCGGCTTCACTTACCAATACCAGGGGCTGGAGGCGCTGTACCAGAAGTACAAGGACCGCGGCCTGGTGGTGCTGGGCTTTCCGTCCAACGACTTCTTCCAGGAAAAGAGCGACAACAAGGACATCGCGGACTTTTGCTACAACACCTACGGGGTGGTCTTCCCGATGTTCGCGCGCAGCGCCGTGCGCGGCTCGGATGCCAACCCGCTGTACCGGCAACTAGCGCAGGCCACCGGCAGAAAGCCGAGCTGGAATTTCAACAAGTATTTGATCGACCGCGCGGGCCGCAGCGTCACGCACTACGGCAGCAAGGTCGAGCCGAGTGACAAGGCCTTCGTGCAGCAGCTGGAGGCGCTGCTGGCGCAGCGCTGACGGCGCAGGCTGCCCCAGGCGCCGGCGCAAGGGGCGGCCCGCCGCGTAGGAGCACGCCCCGTTCTCCCCGCTTTCCGCCCTCAAACCCGCACCCCGTTCCTAGAATCCCGCACAGCGCCCTCGGCGCGTGGGGACCGCGCGCCACGATCTGACGCCGCGTGTCCTTGTCCAACCCCCGGCACGCCACCCCGTGCCCAGGAGACCGTGGATGACCCCTTCGCATACCGCCCCGCTGCGGCTGCACGTTCCCGAGCCCACTGGGCGGCCGGGCCGCAGTACCGACTTTTCCTATTTGGCCATCTCGCCCGCCGGCGCGGTGCGCAGGCCCCCCACCGACACCCCCGCCGCCGACACGGCCGACCTGGCGACCAGCCTGGTGCGCGTGCTCGATGACGACGGCCGCGCCGTCGGCCCCTGGGCGCCCAGCATCCACCCGGAACGCCTGCGGCGCGGCCTGCGCGCCATGATGAAGACGCGCATCTTCGACGCGCGCATGCTCATGGCGCAGCGCAAGAAGAAGCTGTCGTTCTACATGCAGTGCCTGGGCGAGGAGGCGATTGCCATCGCCCACGCGCAGGCGCTGCAGGAGGGCGACATGTGCTTTCCCACCTACCGCCAGCAGGGCCTGCTGCTGTCACGCGACGACGTGTCCCTGTCCGAGCTCATCTGCCAGCTCATGAGCAACGAGGCCGACCCGCTCAAGGGGCGGCAGCTGCCCGTCATGTACTCGTACAAGCGAGCGGGCTTTTTCTCGATCTCCGGCAACCTGGCCACGCAGGTGCCGCAGGCAGTGGGCTGGGCCATGGCGTCGGCCATCAAGGGCGACACAAAAATAGCCTCCGCCTGGATCGGCGACGGCGCCACGGCCGAGGCCGATTTCCACACCGCGCTGACCTTCGCTCACGTCTACCGCGCGCCGGTGATCATCAACGTGGTCAACAACCAGTGGGCGATTTCCACCTTCCAGTCGATCGCCGGCGGCGAGGGCACGACGTTCGCCCAGCGCGGCGTGGGCGTGGGCGTGGCCTCGCTGCGCGTCGATGGCAACGACTTCCTGGCGGTGTACGCCGCCTCGCGCTGGGCGGCCGAGCGCGCGCGCACCAACAACGGCCCGACGCTGATCGAGTGGGAGACCTACCGCGCCGGCCCGCATTCCACCTCGGACGACCCGAGCAAGTACCGCCCGCAGGATGACTGGCAGCGCTTTCCGCTGGGCGACCCGATTGCACGCCTGAAGCAGCACCTGATCGCCATCGGCGAATGGACCGAGGAGCAGCACGCCGCCGCCCAGAAAGAGCTGGAGGCCGAGGTGCTGGCTGCGGAAAAGGAGGCCGAGCGCCACGGCACCTTGCTGGAGGGCCGCGCCGCCAGCGCCGCCACCATCTTCGAGGGTGTGTACAAGGACATGCCGGAGCACCTGCGCCGGCAGCGCCAGCAGATGGGAGTGTGACGATGGCCACGACAGAAGACACCGCAAAGGCCCTCCAGCAGGCCGAACCCGTGACCGCGCAGGAGCAAAAGCGCGACGAGCGCCGTGCCGAGGCGCAGGCGCCGGGCGCCGGCAGCGTGCCCATGACCATGATCCAGGCCCTGCGTTCGGCCATGGACGTGATGATGGAGCGCGACGACAACGTCATCGTCTATGGCCAGGACGTGGGCTACTTCGGCGGCGTGTTCCGCGTCACCGAGGGCCTGCAGGCCAAGTACGGCAAGACCCGCTGCTTCGACGCGCCCATCTCCGAGGGCGGCATCGTCGGCACGGCCATCGGCATGGCGGCCTATGGCCTCAAGCCCGTGGTCGAGATCCAGTTCGCCGACTACTTCTATCCGGCCACGGACCAGATCGTGTCCGAGGCGGCGCGCATGCGCCACCGCTCCAACGGCGACTTCACCGCGCCCATGACCATCCGCATGCCCTGCGGCGGCGGCATCTACGGCGGGCAGACGCACAGCCAGAGCCCGGAGGCGTTCTTCACCCACGTCTGCGGCCTGCGCACGGTGATGCCGAGCAACCCGTACGACGCCAAGGGCCTGCTGATCGCCTCCATCGAGTGCGAGGACCCGGTCATCTTCCTGGAGCCCAAGCGCCTGTACAACGGCCCGTTCGACGGCCACCACGACCGGCCGGTGGTGCCGTGGTCCAAGCACGCGCTGGGCATGGTGCCCGAGGGCTACTACCGCGTGCCGCTGGACAGCGCCGTGGTCTTCCGCCCCGGCAAGGAGGTGACGGTGCTGACCTACGGCACCATGGTCTGGGTGGCCGAGTGCGCCGCGCGCGAGGCCGGCGTGGACGCCGAGGTCATCGACCTGCGCTCCATCTGGCCGCTGGACCTGGAGACCATCGTGAATTCGGTCAAGAAGACCGGCCGCTGCGTCGTGGTGCACGAGGCCACGCGCACCAGCGGCTTCGGTGCCGAGCTGGCGGCGCTGGTGCAGGAGCACTGCTTCTGGCACCTGGAGGCGCCCATCGAGCGCGTGACGGGCTGGGACACGCCCTACCCGCACGCCCAGGAATGGGACTACTTCCCCGGCCCCGCCCGCGTGGGCGCGGCCTTGAAGCGCGCTGTCGGCAAGGAGGCATGACATGGGTATTTACGTGATCCGCATGCCCGACATCGGCGAGGGCATTGCCGAGGTGGAGCTGGTCGCCTGGCACGTGCAGCCGGGCGACGTGGTGGCCGAGGACCAGCCGATTGCCGATGTCATGACGGACAAGGCGACGGTGGAGATTCCGGCGCATGTGCCGGGCAAGGTGCTGGCACTGGGCGGCGCCGTGGGCCAGGTGCTGGCCGTCGGGGCCGAGCTGGTGCGGCTGGAGGTGGAAGGGGAGGGCAACCTCAAGGAGGGTGCCTCTTCACTCCCTCCCCCAAAGGGGGAGGGCGCCTCTTCGCTCCCTCCACCTCTGGGGGAGGGCGGGGGTGGGGGCCGGGTGGCGGAGGGTACACCGGCTGACAAAGCCACCGTCGCCAGCCCTCACCCCCACCCTCTCCCAGAGGGAGAGGGAGTAAGACAGGGGCAAAAATCGGCTCCAGGCGGCGCCAGGCAAGGGCGGGCAGCTACACATCCGATAGCGCAACCGCCGCGTGCAGGAGCCGCCGCGCGCGCCCCAGGCGAACGCCCGCTGGCCTCGCCGGCCGTGCGTCGCCTGGCGCAAGACCGCGGCATCGATCTGCGCTACGTCCACGGCAGCGGCCCGGCCGGCCAGATCCGCCACGAGGATCTGGAAGCCTACGCCGCCAGCGGCGGCCAGCCGAAGGCCCAAGGCAGTTCGCAATATGTGCAGCGCCACGGCGAGGAGCAGATCCCCGTCATCGGCCTGCGCCGCCGCATCGCCCAGAAGATGCAGGAGGCCAAGCGCCGCATCCCGCATTTCTCCTACGTCGAGGAGATCGACGTGACCGAGCTGGAGCAGCTGCGCCAGCGCCTGAACCAGCTGCACGGCAGCGCGCGCGGCAAGCTCACGCTGCTGCCCTTTTTGGCCCGCGCCATGGTGCTGGCCCTGCGTGAGCATCCAGAAATCAACGCCCGCTACGACGACGAGGCCGGCACCGTCACCCGCTACGAGGCCGTCCACTTGGGGATAGCCACGCAGACCGATGCCGGCCTGATGGTGCCCGTGCTGCGCCACGCCGAAAGCCTGGACCTGTGGAGCTGCGCCGCCGCCATCACCCGCGTGGCCGAGGGTGCGCGCACCGGCAAGGCCGCGCGCGAAGAACTCTCCGGCTCCACCATCACCCTGACCAGCCTGGGCGCCCTGGGCGGCATCGCCAGCACGCCGGTCATCAACCACCCGGAAGTGGCCATCGTCGGCGTCAACCGCATGGTGCAGCGGCCCATGTTCGCCAGCGACGGCCAGGTGGTGGCGCGTCAGCTCATGAACCTGTCCTCGTCCTTCGACCACCGCGTGGTGGATGGCATGGACGCGGCGCGCTTCATCCAGGCCATACGCGCCCTGCTCGAAACCCCGGCCCTGCTGTTCGTGGAGTGACCAGAAATGACCGAGAAAAAGGACATCACGACCAAGCTGCTGGTCATCGGCGGCGGCCCGGGCGGCTACGTGGCGGCCATCCGCGCGGGGCAGCTGGGCATTCCGACCGTGCTGATCGAGGGTGCCAGCCTGGGCGGCACCTGCCTGAACATCGGCTGCATCCCGTCCAAGGCGCTGATCCACGCGGCCGAGGAGTTCGAGCACGCGCGCCAGCACGCCGCTGGCTCCCCCCTGGGCATCCGCGCCGGCGAGCCCACGCTGGACGTGGCGCAGACCGTGCGCTGGAAGGACGGCATCGTGCAGCGCCTGACGGGCGGCGTCGGCGCGCTCTTGCGCAAGGCGGGCGTCAAGGTGCTCAAGGGCTGGGCGCAGAGCGAGGACGGCAAGACCGTCACCGTGCGCGGTGCAGACGGGCAGGGCGCCCAGCGTGTGCGCTGCGAACATTTGCTGCTGGCGACGGGCTCTGAAGCCGTGGCGCTGCCCAGCATGCCCTTCGGCGGCGCCATCTGGTCATCGACCGACGCGCTCTCGCCCGACGTGCTGCCACGCCGCCTGGTCGTCGTCGGCGCCGGCTACATCGGGCTGGAGCTGGGCATCGCCTACCGCAAGCTGGGCGTGGAGGTCACGGTGGTCGAAGCCGCCGAGCGCGTGCTGCCCAGCTATGACGAGGAGCTGACGCAGCCGTTGCTCGAATCACTGAAGAAAAGCGGCGTCGTGCTGCACCTGGGCTGCAGCGTGCTGGGCTGGGACGAGGGCCAGGGCGTGCATGTGAGGAACGCCCGCGCCGACGAATTCGCCCTGCCGGCCGACCGGGTGCTGGTGGCCGTCGGCCGCCGTCCGCGTACGGCGGGCTTCGGGCTGGAATCGCTGCAGCTGGACATGGCCGGCCGCCACGTGGCCATCGACGCGCACTGCCGCACATCCATGCGCGGCGTGTGGGCCATCGGCGACCTGACCGGCGAACCCATGCTGGCGCACCGCGCCATGGCCCAGGGCGAGTGCGTGGCCGAGCAGATCGCGGGGCACAACCGCCGCTTCGAGCCCATGGCCATTCCGGCCGTGTGCTTCACCGACCCCGAAGTCGTGGTCGCCGGCAAGACCCCCGCCGAGGCGCGCGCCGCCGGGCTGGACTGCATCGACGCCGCCTTCCCCTTCGCCGCCAACGGCCGCGCCATGACGCTGCAATCCACCGGCGGCTTCGTGCGCGTGGTGGCGCGGCGCGACAACCACCTGATCGTGGGCTGGCAGGCCGTGGGCCGGGGCGTGTCCGAGCTGGCAACGGCCTTCGGCCAGTCCATCGAACTGGGCGCGCGGCTGGAGGACGTGGCGCACACCATCCACGCACACCCGACGCTGGGCGAGGCAGTGCAGGAGGCGGCGCTGCGGGCGCTGGGGCGGGCGGTGCATATTTGACGCGCAGCGTGGGAGTCACGGCGCGCCGGCTACGGTCGGCCCGTCTTTCCATTGGCGCAGCGCCGCCGCCTCGCTGCCGCACCCGGCACAATCGCGGCGCTTCACAAGTAAAACTCCACACGCATGAGCCTCGCGCCCTCCCACTTGCACGTGGACTACGTCCACAACGACCTTGCCGCGCTGCTTGGCGCGCCCGACCTGCTGGCCGTGTTCGGCTTCGGCCCTGACGCGCCCCGCTCGGGCGATCCGCGCTACCTGCGCGTGCCACTCGCGCCGTTCGGCGCGCCGGTGCTGGAGTGCTGGCGCACCGGCGCGTCTGTCACGTCGGGGCGCGAGGGCGCGGTGCAGTGGTCATCCGACGGCGCCTGGCTGTTCGGCGCGATCGAGGTCGATGAGGCGAGCGTCGGCGGCATCACGGCTGCCGCACGCACGGCCTACGAGACGCTCACGCGCTTCGTGCGAGCGCGCGGCTTTCCCCACCTGATCCGCATCTGGAACTACCTGGACGCCATCACCCAGGGCGAGGGCGACGGCGAGCGCTACCGCGAGTTCTGCGTTGGCCGCGCGCAGGGCCTGGGCGCGTTCGACGTCGCCACGCTGCCCGCCGCCACGGCCATTGGCCGGCGCGACGGCGCGCGCGTGCTGCAGGTCTACTGGCTGGCCGCGCAGGTGCCGGGAACGCCGCTGGAGAACCCGCGCCAGGTCAGTGCCTACCGCTACCCGCGCCAGTACGGCCCGCAGTCGCCCAGCTTTGCGCGCGCCATGCTGCCGCCGACGGGCGATCGCAGGCCGCTGCTGCTCTCGGGCACCGCCGCCGTGGTCGGGCACGCCTCGCAGCACGCCGGCTCGCTGTCCGCGCAGATCGACGAGACCATGCGCAATTTCGACGCGCTCGTACAGGCCGCGTGCGCGTGCCAGGGCGCGCTGCCCGCCGCATTCGGCCCGGGTACGCGCCTGAAGGTCTATGTGCGCGACGCCGCCGACCTGCCCGTGGTGGAGCGCGCGCTGCGCGAACGGCTGGCGGGCGTGCCCTTCATCGTGCTGCACGCGGCCGTCTGCCGCAGCGAACTGGCACTGGAGATCGATGGCGTGCACAGCTGAGCCGGCGAGGCGTCCCTTGCCCGCGTGGCGGACCCAGACAGGGGGCAACGCCTAAAATGCCCCCTTCGCGCACGCCCCGTCGTGCGCCTTTTCTTTTGCCTGTCTTCCCCGCCATGCTGACCTTCCAACAGATCATCCAGAAACTGCAGTCCTACTGGGCGACCCACGGCTGCGCGCTGCTGCAGCCCTATGACATGGAAGTCGGCGCCGGCACGTCGCACACCGCTACGTTTTTGAGAGCATTGGGTCCCGAGCCCTGGCGCGCCGCCTACGTTCAGCCCAGCCGCCGGCCCAAGGACGGGCGCTATGGCGACAACCCCAACCGCCTGCAGCACTACTACCAGTACCAGGTGGTCTTGAAGCCCGCGCCGGCCAACATCCTGGAGTTGTACCTGGGCAGCCTGCAGGAGCTGGGGTTCGACCTGAAGAAGAACGACATCCGCTTCGTCGAGGACGATTGGGAAAACCCCACGCTGGGCGCCTGGGGCCTGGGCTGGGAGGTGTGGCTCAACGGCATGGAGGTCACCCAGTTCACCTACTTCCAGCAGGTCGGCGGCATCGACTGCAAGCCCGCCACGGGCGAGATCACCTACGGCCTGGAGCGCCTGGCCATGTACCTGCAGGGCGTGGACAACGTCTACAACCTGGTCTGGACCGAGGCGCCCGATGGCACGAAGCTGACCTATGGCGACGTGTATCACCAAAACGAGGTCGAGCAGTCCACGTACAACTTCGAGCACTCGGACGCGGACTTCCTGTTCACCGCCTTCGATGCCCATGAAAAGCAGGCCCAGCACCTGATCGCCGAGCAGCTGGCCCTGCCGGCCTACGAGCAGGTGCTCAAGGCCGCGCACACCTTCAACCTGCTGGATGCGCGCGGGGCGATCTCGGTGACCGAGCGTGCTGCCTATATCGGGCGCATCCGCAACCTGGCGCGCGCCGTGGCCCGGGCCTATCTGGACAGTCGGGCGCGCCTGGGCTTTCCGATGGCGCCGCGTGCCCATGCCGAGGAGGTGCTGGCGGAGCTGGCCCGCTTGGCTGGGCAGCAGAGCAGCAAAAAGGCCGCCTGACCCCGTTTTGCTCCCTCTTCCCCTGGGAGAGGGCGGGGTGAGGGCCAGCGCGGCCAGCCACACGACACCGTGCGTCAGAACCAGCCGCCCCCATCCCCACCTTCCCCCAGCGGGGGAAGGAGCAAGAAGCCAGCCCACGCCCAGCGGGGAAAAGCAAGAACAGCAAAAACCGCCTCCAGCCCTTGCCAATCAAGCGCCAGCAGCTATCAAATCTGAATCATGACCACTGCCAACCTGCTCGTTGAACTGTTCGTCGAAGAACTCCCGCCAAAGGCGCTGCAAAAGCTGGGCGATGCTTTTGCCGGCGTGCTGCACAGCCAGCTGGCCGCCCAGGGCCTGGCCGCGCCCGACGCCCAGGTCACGGCCTATGCCTCGCCGCGCCGCCTGGCCGCGCACATCACCGGCGTGCTGGCCGCCGCGCCTGACCGCGCCGTGCAGCACAAGCTGATGCCCGTGGCCGTGGGCCTCAAGGACGGCCAGCCCACGCCGGCGCTGCTGAAGAAGCTCACCGCCCTGGGCGCCGGCCCCGAGGCCGTGGCCGGCCTGCAGCGCATGGCCGACGGCAAGGCCGAGGTGCTCTACCACCAGAGCACGGCGCGGGGCGCCACGCTGGCGGCGGGCCTGCAAAAAGCGCTCGATGAAGCCATCGCCCGGCTGCCCATTCCCAAAGTGATGCGCTACCAGCTGGCCGATGGCTGGAGCAGCGTGAACTTTGTGCGCCCGGCGCATGGCCTGGTGGCGCTGCACGGCAGCGATGTGGTGGACGGCGTGCAGGCGCTGGGCCTGGCGGCCGGACGCGCAACGCACGGCCACCGCTTCGAGGCCCAGGCCGAGCCGGTGCTGCTGCAAAGCGCCGACACCTACGCGCAGCAGCTGCGCGGCGAGGGCGCGGTGATTGCCAGCTTTGCCGAGCGCCGCGCCGAGATCGCGCGCCAGCTGGCCGAAGCCGCGGCCCGGCTGGGCGGCGGCGTGCAGCCGATCGAGGACGAGGCGCTGCTCGACGAGGTCACCGCCCTGGTCGAGCGCCCGAACGTGCTGGTCTGCGCCTTCGAAGAGGAATTCCTCGCCGTGCCGCAGGAGTGCCTGATCCTGACCATGAAGGCGAACCAGAAGTACTTCCCGCTGCTGGACGCCGAGGGCCGGCTGACGCACCGCTTCCTGATCGTCAGCAACATCTCGCCCGAGGACCCCAGCGCCGTGATCGAGGGCAACGAGCGCGTGGTGCGCCCGCGCCTGGCGGATGCCAAGTTCTTCTTCGACCAGGACCGCAAAAAAACCCTGGTCTCGCGCGTGCCGCTGCTGGACAAGGTGGTCTATCACAACCAGCTGGGCACGCAAGGCGAGCGCACCGGGCGCGTGCGCGCCATCGCCCGGGCCATTGGCGCGCAGCTGTTTGGGGCACTGGCCGAGCGCCACGCCATCGACGGCACGCAGGACGCCGAGGTGGTGCAGGACTATCTTGTGACCTGCGTGGACAACGCCGCGCTGCTGGCCAAGACCGACCTGGTCACCGACATGGTGGGCGAGTTCCCCGAGCTGCAGGGCGTGATGGGCGCCTACTACGCCGTCAACGACGGCCTGCCCGACGACGTGGCCTTTGCCATCGAGGACCACTACAAGCCGCGCTTTGCCGGCGATGCGCTGCCGCGCCAGAACGTCGGCCTGGTGGTGGCGCTGGCCGACAAGCTGGAGACGCTGGTCGGCATGTTCGGCATCGGCAACCTGCCCACGGGCGACCGTGACCCCTTTGCGTTGCGCCGCCACGCTCTGGGCGTGATCCGCATGCTGACCGAGAAAGACCTGCCGCTGGACCTGGACTGGCTGGTCGGGCAGGCCGTGCAGGCCGGGTTCGCCGGCCAGGGCGCTGCGGCCCTGCAGCCCGATACGGCAGCGCTGCTGCTGGATTTCATCCACGACCGCCTGGCCGGCTCGCTGCGCGAGCAGGGCTACAGCAGCCAGGAGGTGGACGCCGTCCTGGCCTTGCGCCCGGCGCGCCTGTCCGAGGTGCCGCGCCGGCTGGAGGCCGTGCGCGCCTTTGCCCGGCTGCCCGAGGCGCCGGCCCTGGCCGCGGCCAACAAGCGCGTGGCCAACATCCTCAAGAAGGCCGGCGCGGTGGACGCCCACGTGAACGAGGCGCTGCTGCAGGAGGCCGCCGAGCGCGACCTCTATGCCGCCCTGCAGCGCGTGGGGCCCGATGCCGACGCGCAGTTCGGCCGCGGCGACTACCGCGAGAGCCTGCAGACCCTGGCCGCGCTGCGCGCGCCGGTGGACGCCTTCTTCGACCACGTCATGGTCAACGCCGAGGCCGACGACCTGCGCCTGAACCGCCAGGGCCTGCTCAAGCGCCTGCACCAGGCCATGAACCGCGTGGCCGACCTCTCGCGCCTGGCGGCCTGAAGACCTGAAGACCTGAGGGCAGGGCGGCCATCCCGGCGGCCCGGCCCACACGCATCGCACACCCACCCCGGCAGCCACGGCCCATGAAAAAGCTCAGGCCTCTCGCGCCTCCACCCGTCCCGGCCTCCGGGCCGGGCGGCACGGGCTCGGGCGCGCGCGGCGCCTGGCTGGCCTTCGGGCCGCCGGCGGCGGTGGTCGGGCTGCGCTGGGTGCTGGACTGGCTGGACGAGCGCGCGCCGCTGCCGCCCGCCTGGCGCATCGAGCCCTTCGCCGGCGCGCAAGACCCCTGGAGCGGGCTGGCCAGCCTGGGCTGGGCGCTGGTGGCGCTCGCCCTGCTGGCGCTGCTGCTGCGCCGCGTGGGCCGCCGCCGCGGCCCGCGCGCGGCCTGGCGCCTGGCGGCGGCGCT
>NZ_DAMCAM010000027.1:0-41263 GCF_032059615.1 Melaminivora sp.
ACCTGATCACCAGCGACCACGACGCCAACGACAAGCCCTTCCTGACGGGCGAGCGTACGCAAGAAGGCTTCTACCGCGTCAAAAACGGCCTGGAGCAGTCCATCAGCCGCGGCGTGGCCTACGCCCCCTACGCCGATCTGGTGTGGTGCGAGACCGGCGTGCCCGACATCGGCTTTGCCCGCGAGTTCGCGCAGGCCGTGCACGCCGCCTGCCCGGGCAAGCTGCTCTCCTACAACTGCTCGCCGTCCTTCAACTGGAAGAAGAACCTGAACGACAGCCAGATCGCCTCCTTCCAGGAAGAGCTGTCGGCGCTGGGCTACAAGTTCCAGTTCATCACGCTGGCCGGCATCCACATCAACTGGTTCAACACCTTCCAGTTCGCTCACGCCTACGCCCGCGGCGAAGGCATGAAGCACTACGTCAACATGGTGCAGGAGCCCGAGTTCGCGGCGCGCGAGAAGGGCTACACCTTCGTGAGCCACCAGCAGGAAGTGGGCGCGGGCTACTTCGACGACGTGACCACCGTGATCCAGGGTGGCTCGTCCTCGGTCAAGGCGCTCGCCGGCTCGACCGAAGAAGAGCAGTTCCACTGACACCCGGGGCGCCCGGCCAGGGCGCCACGGCCGTGAACCGGAAGGCCGGGCCACCCCAGCAGGTGGTCCGGCTTTTTTGCGCTTTTTTCATAGCTGCAGCCCCAGGCGTGGCGCCGTCTAGAGCTCTTTTTTGTTGTGCCCAAGACCCTGGTCGGCCCTGGGCGTGCCATCGCCCTCGGTGCCACGCTGCGCCGCGAGCCGCCGGTACAACGTGGCCCGGCTCAGGCCCAGCGCCCGGGCGGCCACCTCCACGCGCCCGCCGGCGTCGCGCACGGCCTGGTGGATCAGCTCCTTTTCCAGTGCCTTGAGCGGGCGCGCCGCCACGGGACGGCTGCGCGGGTCGGACAGCCGGGCGGCCACGCGCACGTGCAGGCCCGACCACAGCGGCACCAGCGCCGCGTCCTCCCCGCGCGCCTGGTCGAACAGCGCCTCCCAGGGCGCGGCGAACAGGTCGCTGGCATGCAGGGCGGCGGCGCCCGGCGGGCGGGCCAGAGCCGGCAGCATCTCGCGCGCTGCCCGGTTGGCGCCGGCCACGCCGCCGTCGGCGTCCAGGCACAGCAGGCCGGGCGGTGCGGCCTCGCCCCGGGCGGCGGGCCAGGACAGGGCCAGGCGCAGGCGGTGGGGCCGCGCCAGCAGCAGCGCATCCTCGATGCGCAGCGCCGCCTGCGCCACCAGGTGTTTCAGCTCGGGCCGCTCGGGCACGTTGACGCCGGTCACATCCAGCATGCCCAGGCACTCTCCCGCCGGGCCCAGCAGCGGCGCGCCGGCGCAGCTATAGACGCTGGTGTGGCGAAAGAAGTGCTCGCCCCGGTGCAGCCAGACCGGCACCTGCTCGGCCAGCGCGGCGCCGATGGCGCTGGTGCCGATGCTGTCCTCGGACAGGTCCACGCCCACGCGGGCGATGGCGTGGGCGTGCGGCTCGGCGTGGTCCACGGCGCCGCCCGCCGCCAGCACGGTGCCGCCCGCATCGGTCAGCAGCGCGAAATGGTGGATGGGCGCCAGCAGCGCGCCCAGGCGATCCAGCTCGGCGCGCGCGGCGGACAGCAGCGCGGCATGGGCCTCGGCCAGGCGCGCGGCGGCGCCTGCGGGCACGGGGTTGAAGACCAGCGCCTCGTCGGGCCTGCGGCCCTGGGCCAGGCAGCGGCGCCAGCTGTGCAGGAGCCAGGCGCGGCCGCCCCAGGCACTGGCCAGGGGCGGCGCCAGTTCGCCGCCCGCCAGCACGCTCTGGCGCGCCTGCGCGATCTGCCTGAGGCGAAGGTCGTCGTGCATGGCCGGGGTGTCTCCTGCGGTGCGACGGCAGGGCGCGGGGCGTCTCATTCTGAGAATTTGTCCGCCGTTGCCTGCCAATCGAGGGTTTTCCCATGGACTTCTGGCGAGTCCTTGTTCCAAGAATGGACCGATTCTGACACCGCAACCCCCGATCCCGTGAAACGCAAGGAGACGCCCGCATGAAAGTCGAACTCGTCGTCAATGGCAAGCAGGTGAGCGCCGACGTGCCGCCCAACACGCTGCTGGTGCAGTTTTTGCGCGAGCACCTGCGCCTGACGGGCACGCACATCGGCTGCGACACCGCGCAGTGCGGCGCCTGCACCGTGCTGGCTGATGGCCGGGCCATCAAGTCGTGCAACGCGCTGGCTGTTCAGATGCAAGGCTGCGAGATCACCACCATCGAGGGCCTGGCCGCGCAGGACGGCACGCTGCACCCGGTGCAGGCGGCCTTCAAGGAGTGCCACGGCCTGCAATGCGGCTTCTGCACGCCCGGCATGGTGCTGAGCACGGTGGACCTGCTGCAGCGCCACCCGAGTGCCGACGAGCGCCAGATCCGCGAGCAGCTGGACGGCAACCTGTGCCGCTGCACCGGCTACCAGAACATCGTGCGCGCGGTGCAGACGGCGCAGCAGTCCACCGCCACCGCCGTTGCCTGAAGCAGCCGCCCGCACAAGGAGACACAGACATGGGTGCCACCGACTTTGCCAAGCTGCCGCACATCGGCCAATCGCTCAAGCGCAAGGAAGACGCGCGCTTCCTGACCGGGGTTGGCAACTACACCGACGACATCAACCAGGCGCACCAGAAGTACGCCGTGTTCGTGCGCTCGCCGCATGCGCACGCGCGCATCAAGAACATCGACACGACAGAGGCCGCCGGCATGTCCGGCGTGGCCGCCGTCTACTCGGGCCGCGACATCGAGGGCAAGATGGGCGGGCTGCCGTGCGGCTGGCTCATCAGCAACCCCGACGGTACGCCGATGAAGGAGCCCATGCACCCCATCCTGGCCATTGGCAAGGTGCGATACGTGGGCGACCACGTCGCCATGGTGGTGGCCGACACTGTGGATCAGGCGCGCGACGCCGCCGAGGCCGTGCAGGTGGACTACGAGGAGCTGGCCCCGGTCATCGACATGAAGCGCGCCAAGGACGGCCCGGCGCTGCACGACGAAGCGCCCGATAACCAGTGCTACAAGTGGACGCTGGGCGACAAGGCTGCCGTCGAGGCCGCCTTCGCCAATGCCGCGCACGTGAGCAAGATCGACCTGGTCAACAACCGCCTGATCCCCAACGCCATCGAGCCGCGTGCGGCCAACGCCAGCTACAACCGCGCGACCGACGAGTACGTGCTGTACGTGTCCAACCAGAACCCTCACGTGGAGCGCTTGCTGCTCACCGCCTTCGTGCTGGGTCTGCCCGAGCACAAGGTGCGCGTCATCGCGCCGGACGTGGGCGGGGGCTTCGGCTCGAAAATCTTCCTGTATGCCGAGGACGTGGCCGTCACCTGGGCCGCCAGGCAGCTCAATTGCGCTGTGAAGTGGACAGCCGACCGCAGCGAATCCTTCCTGAGCGACTGCCACGGCCGCGACCACATCACGCACGCCGAGATGGCCATGGACCAGGATGGCAAGTTCCTGGCCATGCGCGTGCACACCGACGCCAACCTGGGCGCCTACCTCTCCACCTTCGCCTCCAGCGTGCCGACCATCCTGTACGGCACGCTGCTGGCCGGGCAATACGCCACGCCGCAGATCTACGTCGAGGTCGATGGCTGGTTCACCAGCACCGCGCCGGTCGATGCCTATCGGGGCGCGGGACGGCCGGAAGCGACCTACGTCGTCGAGCGCTTGGTCACGCGCTGCGCGTGGGATCTGGGACTCGCCCAGGACGAAATCCGCCGGCGCAACTTCATCACCCAGTTTCCCTACCAGACGCCGGTAGCGCTGCAGTACGACATCGGCGACTACCCCGCCTGCATGGACCAGGCGCAGCAGCTGGGCGAGGTGGCCGGCTTTGCCGAGCGCAGGAAGGCCAGCGAGGCCAAGGGCCTCAAGCGCGGCATCGGCTACAGCAGCTACATCGAGGCCTGCGGCCTGGCGCCCTCCAACATCGCGGGCGCCCTGGGCGCGCGCGCCGGCCTGTTCGAGGCTGGCGAGGTGCGCGTGCATCCCACCGGCAGCGTGACGGTGTTCACCGGCTCGCACAGCCACGGCCAGGGGCACGAGACAACGTTCGCGCAGCTGGTCGCCGCGCGGCTGGGACTGGACCCGTCCCAGGTGGACATCGTGCACGGCGACACCGGCCGCGTGCCCTTCGGCATGGGCACCTACGGCAGCCGCTCGCTGTCGGTGGGCGGCACGGCCATCATGAAGGCGCTGGACAAGATCGAGGCCAAGGCCAAGAAAATCGCCGCCCACCTGATGGAAGCATCCGACGCCGACATCGAATTTGCCAACGGCGAATTCACCGTCAAGGGCACGGACAAGAAGGTGCCGTTCGCCCAGGTGTCGCTCGCCGCCTACGTGCCGCACAACTACCCGCTGGACAAGCTGGAGCCGGGCCTCAACGAAACCGCGTTCTACGACCCGACCAACTTCACCTACCCGGCCGGCACGCACATCTGCGAGGTCGAGATCGACCCCGAGACCGGCGTGGTGCGCGTGGACCGCTACACCGCCGTGGACGACTTCGGCGTGATCATCAACCCCATGATCGTCGAGGGCCAGGTGCACGGCGGGCTGGTGCAGGGCATAGGGCAGGCGCTGCAGGAATACGGCGTGTACGACCGGGACAGTGGCCAGCTGCTCACCGGCAGCTACATGGACTACCAGATGCCGCGCGCCGAGGACTTCCCGCAGTTCAGGCTGGGCCACGTGTGCACGCCCTGCACGCACAACCCGATCGGCGCCAAGGGCTGCGGCGAGGCGGGGGCCATCGGCTCGCCGCCCGCGGTGATGAACGCGGTGCTGGATGCCCTGAAGGACCTGGGCGTCCAGGACCTGGACATGCCCGCCACGCCGCACCGCGTCTGGCAGGCGATCCAGTCGGCCAAGGCTTGAGCAGGAAAGGGGAACGAACATGTACGCATTCACCTACGAGCGCCCCGCCAGCCGCGACGCGGCGCAATCGCTGGCGCGCGCCGGCGGGCAATTCCTGGCCGGCGGCCAGACGCTGCTGCCCTCGATGCGGCTGCGCCTGGCAGCGCCCGGGCAGCTCATCGACCTGGCCGGCGTGCAGGAGCTGGCCAGCATCCGCCGCGAAGGCGACCAGCTGGCCATAGGCGCCATGGCGCGCCACCACCAGGTGGCCGAGAGCGAGGCGGTGCGCGCCGCCATCCCGGCGCTGGCGCACCTGGCCACGCTGATCGGCGACCGCCAGGTGCGCGCGCGCGGCACCCTCGGCGGCTCGCTGGCCAACAACGACCCGGCCGCCGACTACCCCGCAGCCGTGCTGGGCCTGGGCGCCACGGTGCAGACCACGCAGCGCAGCATCGCCGCGGATGACTATTTCCAGGGCCTGTTCGCCACGGCGCTGGAAGAGGGCGAGCTGATCACCGCCGTGCATTTCCCGATCCCGCGGCGCGCGGCCTACGTCAAGTTCCGCCAGCCGGCGTCGCGCTTCGCGCTGGTCGGTGTGTTCGTCGCGCAGACCGCTGGCGGAGTGCGCGTGGCTGTCACTGGTGGCGGCAACGGCGTGTTCCGGCACACGGCGATGGAGCAGGCGCTGACTGGCGATTTTTCGCCCCAGGCGATCGCCGGCGTAGCCACCGACGAGGGCGAGATGAGCAGCGACCTGCACGGCAGCAGCGCCTACCGCGCACACCTGGTGGGCGTGATGGCCCGGCGCGCGGTGGAGCAGGCGCTGGCCTGACCCGCTCCCCGCCCCCTCTCCCGCACGCGGGAGAGGGCTGGGGTGAGGGTGACGGACGGGGGCGCTGCGCTTGAACTGCCCCCTCACCCCCACCCTCTCCCCCGAGGGGGCGAGGGAGCAACAGAGGAGATACGGCACGTCCTCGCCCATGCAGGGTTGTCAAGCCCAGCTTGCTGATGTGCAGACCAGCTTCAGGGACTGAAAACCCGATGCATGAACATCAAAATTCATAGCTGACGACCGTTGCAACACAAGGGCCAGGGCCCGATTCATCTAGTTTTCCCGGATAGCCCCCATGACCCTTCCGTCCGGCCCCACCGCCTCCATCGACGCCCTGCAGGCCGCCTTGCAAACTGTCGGCTACTACGCCGACCGCCGCCTGGCCACGGCCGCCTTCCTGGCCCTGAAGCTCGGCCGCCCGCTGCTGCTGGAGGGCGAGCCCGGAGTCGGCAAGACCGAGCTGGCCAAGGCACTGGCCGCCGTGCTCGCCCGGCCGCTGCTGCGCCTGCAATGCTTCGACGGCCTGGAGCAGCGCGAGGCGCTGTACGAGTGGAACTACGCCGCGCAGCTGCTGCACCTGCGCGCGGCCGAGGGCAGCAACACCGCCGAGGAGCTGGAGCAGGAGGTCTATCAACCCCGCTACCTGGTGCGCCGCCCGCTCCTGCAGGCGCTGCAGACGCCCGAGCCCGGCGCGCTCTTGCTGATCGACGAGGTGGACCGCGCCGATGAGCCCTTCGAGGCCTTCCTGCTCGAATACCTGGGCGAGTACCAGGTCAGCATCCCCGAGCTGGGCACGGTGCGCGCCGCCGTGCCGCCCGTGACCTTGCTGACCAGCAATCGCACGCGCGAGCTGCATGACGCCGTGCGGCGCCGCTGCCTGTACCACTGGCTGGACTACCCCGAGCGCGAGCGCGAGCTGGCCATCGTGCGCGCGCAGGTGCCCGAGGCGCCCGCGCAGCTCGCTGCCCAAGTCGCTGCCTTCGTGCAGCAGCTGCGCAGCGCCCCCTACGGCGACCGGTTCCAGCGCGCCCCGGGCATCGCCGAGACGGCCGAGTGGGCGCGCGCCCTGGTGGCCCTGGACACCATTGCCCTCGACCCCGAGGTGGTGGTGGACACCGCCGGCATCCTGTTCAAGCAGCGTGATGACGTGGCCGCACTGAACCTGGCGCTGGCCGACGAGGCGCTGCAGGCCATGCGGGCCGGCGAGCAGCAGCGGATCGAGCAGCAGGGGCAGGGGGAACATCCCGCCCCGCCTGCCAGCGCCCCCACTCCCTCTCCCGCTGGCGGGAGAGGGGCGGGGTGAGGGCCGCCCGCCACCGCCCCCAGGCCCATTCGGACCAGATTTTGACGAAAACCCGCCCACGCCGGCGCCAATCCACGACATAACGCTATCAAAATGCAAGCGCCAGCATCCCCGTCCCGCCCCATCCCCCAGCTGGGAGACGCGCGCACCGGCAAGCTGGCCGCCAACCTGGCGGCCTTCGGCCGCAGCCTGCGCCGCGCCGGCGTGCCGGTGGACGCCGCGCGCATCGCCCTGGCGCAGCAGGCGCTGCTGGCCGTGGGCCTGGCGCAGCGGCTGGACATGGAGGCCGCGCTGGAGTCCGTGCTCGTCAGCCGCGAGGCCGACCGCCTGGTCTTTCGCGAGCTGTTCGCCGCCTTCTTCCGCGACCCGGAACTGGCGCACAAGCTGCTCGCGCAGATGCTGCCGCGCGCCGATGGCCGCGCCGAGCCGCCGCGCCAGCGCCCGCGCGTGCGCGAAGCCCTGGCGCCGCCGCGTGCTGCCAAGACCGCCCAGCCGGCGCAGGAGCAGCAGGCCACCGACCTGGACGCCGCCATGAGCGCCAGCCAGCTCGCGCGCCTGAAAAACGCCGACTTCAACCAGCTCAGCGCCAGCGAATACCGCCTGGTGCAGCAGCTGGTGCAAGCCATCGCGCTGCCCGTGCCCACGGTGGCCACGCGCCGCAGCCGCGCCGGCAGCCGGGGCGCGCGCATCCATTGGGGCCGCACGCTGCACGCCGCCGCGCGCACCGGCGGCGACGTGGCGCTGCTGGCGCGCCGCAAGCCGCGGCGCCAGCCGCTGCCGCTGTTGATCCTGGTGGACGTGTCCGGCTCCATGGAGCGCTACGCGCGGCTGCTGCTGGCCTTCTTGCACGCCGCCACCGCGCGCGTGGCCGTCGGCGGCCGGCGCTTGGCGGTGCGCCGCGACGCATTCGCCTTCGGCACGCATCTGACCGACCTGCACGCCGCCTTCGCCCACGCCGACACCGACGCCATGCTGACGCACGCCGGCCGGCTGATCCAGGACTTCGGTGGCGGCACCTGCCTGGGCGCGAGCTTGGCCGAGCTGCGCCGCCGCCACGCGCGCCGCCTGGTGGGCCGGCGCACGCTGGTGCTGCTGGTCAGCGACGGCCTGGACACCGGCGAGCCCCAGGCGCTGGCGCAAGAGCTGGACTGGCTGAAACGCCACACGCGCAGCCTGCTGTGGCTGAACCCGCTGCTACGTTTTGATGGCTACCAGCCGCTGGCCCAGGGCGCGGCCGCGCTGCACCGCGCCTGCGACGCCATGCTGGCGGTACACAACGTCACCCGGCTGCAGCAGCTGGCCGCCGCCCTGGCGCAACTGCTGCGCCAGCGTTGAAATTTTTCAAGGAAAAAGGAGACCCATCATGGAAATGCAAGGCACGCGCCAGCTCGCCGTCACCCAGCAACAGGCCTGGCAAGGCCTGAACGACCCCGAGGTGCTCAAAGCCTGCATCCCCGGCTGCGACAGCATCGAGGCCACGGGCGAGAACACCTGGGACCTGGTCAACGCCATCAAGGTCGGACCGGTCGCGGCCAGGTTCAAAGGCAGCATCGAGCTGTCCGACATCCAGCCGCCCGAGAGCTACACGCTGACTTTCGAGGGCAACGGCGGCGTGGCCGGCTTCGGCAAGGGCAGCGCGCAGGTGCGGCTGCTGCCCCAGGGCGAAGGCTGTGAACTGGCCTACAGCGCCAACGCCACCGTCGGCGGCAAGATCGCCCAGGTGGGGCAGCGGCTGATCGACGGCGTGGCCAAGTCCATGGCCGAGAGTTTCTTCAAGCGCTTCGAGGAGGAGATGCAGCGCCGCCATGGCCCGCAGCCCGAGGCGGATGCGCAGGAAGAGGGGGAAAAGCCCGGCGCGCTGAAGAAGATGTGGGGCAAGCTGACCGGCGGCGGAAAGGACGAGCCGGCAGCGCAGGGCGAGGCCTGAGGTGGTTACCGCTTCGTGCAGGACGCAAGGCGTGGGCTTCCCAGCTCCCTCGCACCCTTCAGGGCGAGAGGGCGGGGGTGAGGGGGTTTGGTTGCCGTATGCCTACGTTTCGCGCAAAAAAGCCGTTTTTTCGGCGTCCGCATTGGACAGTGTGCTATCAATTTGACCAGCAAACCTTAACGAAAGGCCCGCCATGGAAAACCTCGACGTCACCGTGCTGCGCGCCCTGCGCGACTGGCGCGCGGCCGGCCAGCACGCGCTGCTGGTCACGGTGGTGCGCACGTGGGGGTCGTCGCCGCGCCCCGTAGGCTCCATCATGGCGCTGCGCGGCGATGGCGCGGTGGTCGGCTCGGTTTCGGGCGGCTGCATCGAGGACGACCTGATCGCCCGCTACACACAAACCGGCGCCCAGGACGCGCTGCCGCGCGAATCCGCGCCGCAGTTCGCACGCTACGGCGTATCGGCCGAGGAGGCTTTCCGCTTCGGCCTGCCCTGCGGCGGCACGCTGGAGCTGCTGCTGGAGTTCGACCCCGACGCCGCCAGCCTGCGCGAGCTGGTGCAGGTGCTGGACGCCGGCCGCCTGGTGCACCGCAGCGTGCGCCTGACGGACGGCCAAGTCGAGCTGGCTCCCGCCGACGCCCCCGCCGACCTGAGCCTGGACGCCCACCGGCTGGTCAACACCTTCGGCCCCGAGTACCGCATGCTCATCATCGGCGCCGGCCAGATGAGCGAATACCTGGCCACCATGGCGCTGTTTTGCGGCTTTGCCGTCACCGTCTGCGATCCGCGCGAGGAATACCGGGGCAGCTTCGACGTGCCCGGGGCGCGGCTGCTGGCGACCATGCCCGACGACACCGTGGCCGACATGCAGCCGGACGCGCGCACCTGCGTCATCGCCCTGACGCACGACCCCAAGCTGGACGACCTGGCCCTGTTGCAGGCGCTGGAAACGCCGGCCTTCTACATCGGCGCCATCGGCAGCCGGCGCAACAACGCCGCGCGGCGCCAGCGCATGATCGAACACCTGGAGCAGACCGAGGAGACGCTGGCGCGCCTGCGCGGCCCGGTGGGCATTTACATCGGCAGCAAGACCCCGCCCGAGATCGCAGTGAGCATCATGGCCGAGGTGCTGGCGGTGAAGAACGGGGTGCAGCTGCCGCGCGACCTGGACGTGGCCCACGTCAAGGACCGCCAGGCGCTGGCACCGGCCGGCTCGGCCTGCACCGTCGGCTGATGGAGGCCGGCGCCATCGTCATGGCCGCCGGCGCCGGCCGGCGCATGGGCTGGCAGCCCAAGAGCCTGCTGCGCCGCGACGGCGAGCCCCTGCTGCTGCGCCAGCTGCGCCTGCTGCACGAGGCCGGCGTGCAGCACCGCGTGGTGGTGCTGGGCCACCACGCCGGGCCGCTCAATGCCGCGCTGCAAGCCGCCGGCCCGCCGTTTGCCAGCGTGGCCAGGGCCGTCAACCCCGCACCCGATGCCGGTCCGGGCGGCTCGCTGCGTTGCGGCCTGGCGGCGCTGCCCGCAGGGCTGGACGAGGTGCTGGTGGTGCTGGGCGACCAGCCGCTGCTGCAGCTGCAGGATCTGCAGGCCATGCGCGCGGCCTGGCGCAGCCGCGACGCCGAAGTCGAGCTGGCCGTGCCCTGGCACGACGGCCAGCCGGGCCACCCCGTGGTCTTCGGGCCGGCGCTGCGCGCCGCGCTGGAGCAAGGCGAGGCCGGCACGGGCCTGCGCGAGTGGCGCCGCGCCCATCCGCAGCAGGTGCTGGCCGTGCCGCTGGCGCATGCGCGCTGCACCACCGACGTGGACACGCCGGAGGACCTGCTGCGGCTGCAGCAGAAGCATGGGGTGCTGCTGCAGCAGTCCGCTTGAGCAGATGCGCTGAATGTGGGGTGTCCGCCTCAGGTGGGTGCTGCCGCGTTCTGCGCCTGCCCCTCCCTGAGCGCCGCCAGGCGCGTGTCCAAGAAGTCGTCGTAGCCCTTTTGCACCAGGGCATGGGTCTTCTGGATGTCGACCTCGATGGCGCTGCCCTCGCCCAGCACACCCAGGCCGCCGAGGATCTTGCGTGCCTCGCCAAAGCCGCGTTCGAAGCCGCCGCGGATCAGGCCGACGAAGTCGCGCAGCACGGTCTCGGCGTCCTTGCCCTGGTGCTGCGCGGCGTAGGCGTCGAAGAAGGCCGTGGACTGCGACAGGATGCGGCCAGCCGTGGCCTCGGCGCTGTTGTCCTGCTGCAGGGCCGTCTGCAGCGCGTTTGGCCCGAACTCCGGCGCCAGCAGCTCGTTGATGTGGTCGATGGCCGAGCGGTAGAGCAGGGCCAGGGAATCATCCCCGGCCTTGATGGAGACGTCCATGGACGCCTGCAGGATCTGCGCGTTGAGCTGGGCGCGCTGGCCCGCCGGGCTGGCGGCGGCAGTGCGGCGGGCTTCGTCCACGGACTGCGAAGGCGCCGCGGTGGTGGATGCCGAAGCAGCGGTCGGGGTCAGGGCGGCCATGGAACTCTCCTCTCCAAAAAGCAGAACAGGGCCGTGTTATCGGCTCTTTTCGCGCTTTCCTGAAGGCCAGGCCGTGGCAGGGGGCAGCGAGGGTCAGCCGCCGTGCTCGGCCAGCAGCTCCTGCAGGGCCTTGACCTGCTCGCGCAGGCGCTGATTTTCCGCCTCCAGCTCGGCCACCCTGGCCTGCAGCGCAGGGGCGTCGGGCGCTGGCGCGGCCTCGCCGGCAGCACTGGCGCCTTCGGCGTCCGCCTGCGATTTGGGCTTTTTCTTGCCCTCGCGCACGCGCCGTGCGGCCTGCTTGAGCTCCTGGGCGCCGCCGCTGGCGGCTGCCTGCTGCTCGGCGACCGGCAGCTGCGCGACCACGGCGGCGGCGTTGAGCGACAGCTCGCCCGACTTGACGGCCGCCACCACCTCGGGCGCGGCGTTCTGGTGGATGGCCTCGATCATCTTGACCTGGGTGGCCGTCAGGCGCGCGGCGCGCGCCAGGGCCTCGCGCGTGTCCAGGGCGTCGTCGGGCACCTTGGGCACGCTGGCCAGGGCCCGCGCCACCACCGGGTCGGTGTCGCCCTCCCAGGGCGCTTCCTCGGGCGCGGCAGGTTGCGCCTCGGCGCGCGCGGCCACCACGGCGGCCGCGGCGGCGGCGCGGCGCGCGGCGATGATCTCGCGCTTGCGCAGCGCCAGCACGCCGCGCTGGAACTCGGACACGCTGCGCCGGCCCAGGTGCTGGTCGATCATCCACAGATGCACGTCCTCCAGGCTGCGAAAGTGCGGGTTCTGCACGGTCTGGAAAGGCAGGCCGTGCTTTTGGCAGATGCCGTAGCGGTTGTGCCCATCGACCAGCACGTCGCCCCACAGCACCAGCGCGTCGCGACAGCCCTCGGCCAGGATGCTGCGCTCCAGCGCCTCGTGCTCTTCGGGGGTCAGGGGGTCGATATAGGCCTGCAGTTCGGGCAGGACGGTGATCTTTTCGGGAATGGGCATGCGCCTATTGTCCAACCACGGGCCCTGCCCTGCCGGGCTCGGGACATACCCTGTTGCGAACGATCGTTCGTTTATTGTCCACTTCGTGCTCAGCACGATCGTGCTTTTTTATTTTTCATGGTGCAAGGCGGGAGGGGCGGGCATGAAACACATCAGCGTGACGCAAAAGCTGTGGCTGGGCGTCGCGACCATCGTGCTGGGGTCGGTGGTCATCCTGGCGCTGGCGGGCGTCAACTCCGCCCGGCACCAGAAGAAACACGAGGAGCGCGACCGGGCGCTGACCCTGCGGCTGGAGCAGGCCACGCAGTGGCAGGCGCTGGCCCAGGTCAACGCCGTGCGCACCATGGCGCTGATGCTGGGCCAGGATGCCGAGGACGAGGCCGAGTTCTCCGGCCAGATCGCCCGCACGTCGGCCGAGATCAGCACGCTGGCGCAGGCCCTGCAGGCCGGCGCGCCCGACGAAGCCGAGCGCGGCCGCCTGCAGCAGGCGCTGGCGCTGCGCCAGGCCATGCAGGCGCGGCGGGCCGAGGCCCTGGCGCTCAAGCAGCAGGGTGATGCGGAGCAGGGCCGGGCCCTGGTGCGAACCGGCTACCGGCAGGCGTCGGACGCCTACCAGCAGTCCCTGGCCACGCTGGCGCGCCAGCAGGCCGAGGGCTTGGCCGCCATGCGCGCCGAGATGGGCACGGCGCGCCAGGGCGTGGTGCGCGGTGCGGCCTTGAACATGGTCGGGCTGCTGCTGGCCATCACGCTGGGCGCGTGGCTGTTGATCAACGGCATCCGCCGGTCGCTGGCGCAGGCCAACGGCGTGGCCGCGCAGATCGCCGCGGGCGACCTGGACGTGCGCGTGCAGGTGCTGCGCCACGACGAGTTCGGCCGGCTGCTGCAGTCGCTGCAGGCCATGAGCGCGTCGCTGGGCGCCATGATCGAGGAGGTGCGCGACAGCGGCGACACCATCGCCGCGGCCAGCGCCGAGATCGCCGGCGGCAACCAGGACCTGTCGCAGCGCACCGAGCAGACGTCCAGCCACCTGCAGCACGCCGCCTCGGCCCTGCACGGCCTGACGCAGACGCTGCACGCCACGGCGGCGGGCGCGCGAGAGGCGGCCGGCCTGGCGCAGCAGGCCTCCAGCGTGGCCGAGCGCGGCGGCGCCGAGGTCGGCACGGTGGTGGCGACCATGACCGACATCCACGCGCGCAGCCAGCAGATTGCCGACATCACGGGCGTGATCGACTCGATTGCCTTCCAGACCAACATCCTGGCGCTGAACGCGGCGGTCGAGGCGGCGCGCGCGGGCGAACAGGGCCGGGGCTTTGCCGTGGTGGCGGCCGAGGTGCGCCAGCTGGCCCAGCGCAGCGCCCAGGCGGCCAAGGAGATCAAGCAGCTCATCCAGGACTCGGTGCAACGCGCGGCCGACGGCGCGCGCCTGGTGCAGGGTGCGGGCAGCACCATGGACGAGGTGGTGCGCGCCATCCAGGGCGCCAGCGCCGTCATGGGCGAGATCAACACCAGCGTGGCCGAGCAGTCGGGCAGCATCGCCCAGGTCAGCGAGGCCGTGGGCGCGCTGGACCGGATGACGCTGCAAAACGCCGCGCTGGTGGAAGAAAGCGCGGCCGCGGCGCAGAGCATGCACCAGCAGTCCGAACACCTGCGCGCGCTGGTGCAACGCTTCAAGGTCGGGGCGCTGCAGCGGCTGCAGCCGGCGCCGCGTGCGCAAATGCCGGTGGCCGTGCGCCCGGCCGCGCTGCCACGGACTGCGGCGCCCCAGGCGCTGGAGCTGGCCTGAGGACGATCTGGCCCGGGCGCGTGCCGTGTCCATTTGCCACACCGGCCTGCTGTTGCGCGGCAGGGCTCCAACTCTCTCTCCCCCGCCCTCTCCCGCCTGCGGGAGAGGGGGGAAAACCGGGGAAACCGGCGCCCACCAACGGTGTGCAGCTATCTATTTCAAAGCAGACGCGCAATCAGCGCTCCGTCCGCCGGCTCCTGCAGCGGAATGCGCACGCGGATCGGGCTGCCCTGGGCGACCTGCACCGGCTCGCCGTCGAGGTTGAACATCTCCTTGAGCTCGATCTGCCGGTTGCCCGCCGGGTGGATGATCTCCAGCCGATCGCCCACGGCGAAGCGGTTCTTGGTCTCCACCTCGGCCATGCCGTCCTGGTAGCTGCGCACCTCGGCGACGAAGTGGCTGCGCTGCAGCACGCTGTGGCCGGTCTCGTAGTTCTGGTAATCGTGGGCCGGGCGGCGCTCGAGCAGACCGCCGGTGTAGCCGCGGTTGGCCAGGCCTTCCAGCTCGGTGATGAGCGCCGGGTTGAAGAGCCGGCCGGCCACGGCGTCGTCAATCGCGCGGCGATAGACCTGCGCGGTGCGCGCGACGTAGTACAGGCTCTTGGTGCGGCCCTCGATCTTGAGCGAGTCGACCCCGATTCTGACCAGCCGCTCCACGTGCTCCACGGCGCGCAGGTCCTTGCTGTTCATGATGTAGGTGCCGTGCTCGTCCTCCATGATGGGCATGTGCTCGCCGGGGCGGCCCATTTCCTCGAGCAGGTAGACCTGGTCCGCCTTGGGGTGGCGCTGGCCGCTGCCACACGTGCCCGGGACCGTGCTGGTGAACTGGCTGTCGGCCTCCTCGCGCGCCTGGGCGAAGTCAAAGCGCTTGTCCATGCCGGAGGCCAGCGCCTCGCCGGTGTTGGGATCCACTTGCGCGTCGTGGGTCTTATATTCCCAGCGGCAGGCGTTGGTGCAGGTGCCCTGGTTGGGGTCGCGGCGATTGAAGTAGCCGCTGAGCAGGCAGCGGCCCGAGTAGGCGATGCACAGCGCGCCGTGCACGAACACCTCCAGCTCCATGTCCGGGCATTCCTGGCGGATCTTCTCGATCTCGTCCAGGCTCAGCTCGCGCGACAGGATGATGCGCGACACGCCCATCTTCTGCCAAAACTTCACCGTCGCCCAGTTGGTGGTGTTGGCCTGCACCGAGAGGTGCACCTCGGTCTCGGGCCACTTCTCCTTGACCATCATGATCAGGCCCGGGTCGGCCATGATGAACGCGTCGGGCTTGCACGCGATGACCGGCTCGATGTCGCGCAGATAGGTGCGCACCTTGTCGTTGTGCGCGATCAGGTTGCTGGTGACGAAGAACTTCTTGCCGCGCGCGTGGGCCTCGGCGATGCCTTCGGCAATCTGCTCCAGGCGGAATTCGTTGTTGCGCGCGCGCAGGGAGTAGCGCGGCTGGCCGGCATAGACGGCGTCGGCGCCGAAATCGTAGGCGGCGCGCATCTTGTCGAGCGAGCCGGCGGGCAGCAGCAATTCGGGGCTTTTCATGGCGGGGCAGGGGGCCGGAAGGAAACCGGCGATTGTCCGCCAAGGGGAAAGATCGCAACGCCAGCCGGGTCAGCCGGCGCAGGCGCTGTGTCAGGCCAGGTGGTAGCGCCCGTCCTCGTCCTGGCGCACGGCGCCCCCCTCCTGAAGCCGCGCGAGGTGCTGCTCGATGGTGCGCTGCTCGGCCATCGTCACCCAGGGCAGATCCACGCCCGGCGGATAGAGCAGGCCGCGTCCCGCCAGCTCGGCCAGGGTCTGCGGGCGCTCGCCCAGCCAGGCGCACAGGCGCTGGTCGCGCTCGTCGATCTTGGCGGCAAAGCGGGCCAGCGCCTGCAGAAAATCTGCGCGCTCGGTCAGCACGCCCCGGTGGTGCGAGGTGACCCAGGCGCGCGCATCCAGCTCCTTCAGGCGCTCCAGGCTGCGTGCGAACTGCTCCAGGCTCGAGCCCGCATCGCCGTAGTAGGGGCCGAAACCCGTCAGGTCGATGTCGCCGATGAAGGCCGTGCCCGAGCTTTCCTCGACCAGCGCGCTGTGCCCGGACGAGTGCCCGGGCAGATGGTGCGCGCGCACGCGCACGCCGCCGCCCAGCTCCCACATCTGGCCGTCGGTGTAGGCCAGGGCGTCGGGTCGGGGCTGGTAGTCGAAGTCGCGCACGATGGCGGCGTGCAGCGCGTCGAGCACTTCGTCCGGGTAGCCATAGTGGCGCTTGAAGCCCTCCCAGGAGCGCGCGGCCTGCACGTCCGCCTCGTGCACGTGCAGCTGCGCCTGCTGCAGGCGGCCCAGGCCCACGGCGTGGTCCTCGTGCATGTGGCTGAGGATGAGCAGGTCGGCGCCATCCAGGTCGGCGCCGATCTCGCGCGAGACCAGCGGCGTGTCGAACGCCGCGCGGCTGTCCGCGCCCTGCACGACGACCTGGTTGCCATCGGGGTACTTGCCCGACTTGGCGCCCAGATAAACGCGCACCGGGCCGAGGGTGAGGGTGGGTTGCATGGGCAACGATGATGCCAGAGGGAGGGTCTGCGAAGGCCCGAGGGGGCTGTGTTTCGCTCATCGGGATGCTTGACTACAATTGTGGTAAATCAGAAAGGAAGCACCATGACAACCCTCTCCGTCCGGATCGATGAAGCCCTGGTCGAGGCCGCACGCGTGAGCGCCAAGGCCGAATTTCGCAGCGTGCAGGGCCAGATCGAATACTGGGCCAAGCTCGGCCGTGCCGCGCTGGACAACCCTGATCTGCCCGTGTCCTTCATCTCGGAAAGCCTGATGGGCCTGGCCGAGCCGCGCGAAGACAGCGTGCCTTTTGTCCCCCGCAGCCGCTCCAGCAAAGCCGACCAGCCATGAGCTGGGAAGTGCGCCAGACGCGGCGCTTTGCCCGCACCTATAAAAAGCTGGTGAACGCTGCGTTGATTGCGGATACCGATGCCGCCGTAGGTGCGGTGGCAGACAACCCGGATGTGGGCGCGCGCAAAAAGGGCGACTTGGCCCAGTTGTGGGTGTACAAATTTCGCAGCCAGGGGCAGCTTTATTTGCTGGGCTATACCCGAGAAGACACCCTGTGCCTGATCTATCTTGAAGCGCTGGGGCCGCACGAGAATTTCTATCGTGACCTGAAGGGCTGAGCGCAGGCTGATTCCGCTGGAAATGGCGTGCTGACGGACGCTCCCAACGCTTGGCCTGGGAATCTCGGGGGTGCCACGGCTAAACCCTGCGTTTCTCCAGCTTGCGCGCCAGCGTGCGCCGATGCAGGCCCAGGCGCCGCGCGGCCTCGGAGATGTTGAAGCCCGTCTCGGCCAGCACCTCGTGGATGTGCTCCCACTCCAGCGTCTTGATGGAGCTGGCGCGCGGGCTCAGGCCGACGTCGGCGTCGCCCGTGGTGCGGGCAAAGGCGGCCTCGATGTCGTCGGTGTTCGACGGCTTGGCCAGGTACTGGCAGGCCCCCAGCTTGATGGCCTCGACGGCGGTGGCGATGCTGGCGTAGCCCGTCAGCACCACGATCAGCATGTCGGCGCGGGCGGCGTGCAGGGCGCGCACGCAGGCCAGGCCCGTGGCCTCGCCGCGCAGCTTCAGGTCCACCACCGCGTAGCCCGGGCGGTGCAGGGCCAGCAGCTCCTGCACGCGCGCCAGGCTGTCGGCGCGCAGGACCTGGTAGCCGCGCCGCTCCAGCGAGCGCGCCAGGGTGCGGGCAAAAGCCTCGTCGTCCTCCACCAGCAGCAGCTGCCGCGCCGGGGCGGTCGGCGCAAGGTCTTCTTCGGATGAATTCGTCACGTCACTCCAGGGCAAGGGCGGACAGGGGCAGGCGGATGGTCACCCGGGCGCCGCCGTCCGGCGGGTTCTCGGCCTGCACGCTGCCGCCGAGCGTGCGCGCCACGTTCACTGCCAGGAACAGGCCCAGCCCGCCGCCGGCGCGGCCCTTGCTCGACTGGTAGGGCGTGCCCAGCTGCGCCAGCATGGCGGGCGTGAAGCCCGGGCCCCGGTCACGCACGCTGATCACCAGACTGTGGCCGTCCGCACTGCGCTCGGCGCGCAGCCCCACCCACTGGGGCGAGGCCTCGCGGGCATTGTCCAGGACGTTGAAAACCATCTGCTCCAGCGTGGTGTCGGCCACCATGGGGCCGTCGGCGCCGAAACGGTTGTCATAGGCGAAGTCCTGCACCGAGCGCGTGGCGCGCCAGCGCTGCACCAGCGTGTCGAGAAAGCGGCAGACGGTGGTCTGCGCCGAGGCTTCGCCGCGCGCCTCGCCCGCCGACAGCAGGATGCCGCTGACGATGGTCTTGCAGCGCTGCACCTGTGCCTGCATCTCCGCCACCTCGTGCAGCAGCACCGGGTCCTGCACCAGGGTGGGGTCGCGGCGCCAGTCGCCCAGGATGACGGCCAGGGTGGACAGGGGCGTGCCCAGCTCGTGCGCCGCGCCCGAGGCCAGCAGGCCCATGCGCAGCACGTGCTCTTCCTCGGCCGCGCGCTGGCGGATGGCGGCCAGCCGCACGTCGCGCTGGCGCAGGTTGCGGCCGATGCGGTTCATGAAGAACACCACCAGGGCAGCATTCAGCACGAAGCACACCAGCAGCCCCAGCACGTAGGGGCTGGCCAGGCCGCGCGAGAAATCGGGCTCCAGCGGCATCGGCAGGTGGTGGCGCGTGAGCAACGCCATGCAGGCCGTGGCCACCGCCACCATGGCCCAGACATGGCTGCTGCGCAGCAGCGCCGCGCCCAGCGTGATTTGCAGCAGATAGAGAAAGGCGAACGGGTTGCCCACGCCGCCGCTCAGGTACAGCTGCACCGTGAGCCCGCCCACGTCCACCAGCAGCGCCAGCAGCAGCTCCACTGGCTGCACCGCGTGCCCGGTGCGCCAGCGCAGCAGGCTGGCGGCGTTGAAGAGCGCCAGGCAGCCGACGACCAGCAGCATCTCGGGCAGCGGCAAAGGCAGCTGCAGGCTGTAGTGCGCCACCTCGATGGTGAAGACCTGACCCACCACCGCCAGCCAGCGCAGCTGGATGAGCTGGTGCAGGTTCTTCAGCCCGGCGGCGGCGTCGGCCGAGCGCGCCTTGCTGGCCAGGCGCGCCTGCTGCGGCGCGGCGTCCGGGATGCCGGGGCGCGTCATGGCGGTGTGGCGGGCCCGGGCTGGCGGGCGCGCAGGCGCAGCTCGTGGCGCGCCAGCAGCGCCAAGCCCCCGGCCACCAGGGCGGCCAGGCCCCACCAGGTCAGCACATAGACCAGGTGACTGTTGTGAAAGCGCACCACGGTCAGGCCGGGCCGCGGCCAGGGGCCGGCGGCGGGGCCGACCTGTGGCGCGGCTGCGGACACGGACGCATCAGGCAGGCCCGCATCGATGAAGAAGGGCGCGGCCTGCGCCAGCCCCGCGGCCTGCGCGATGGCGGGCACGTCGCGCGAATGCCAGCGGCCGGCCGCCGGGTCGTTTTTGCGCAGAAAGCCGCCGCCGGGTTCGCTGGCGCGCAGCAGGCCCGTGACCTGCACGGATTGCGTCCCGGCCGCCTGCGCCAGCGGGTCGTCGGTGCTCCAGCGCCCGCGCAGCTCGGCCGGGATGAAGCCGCGGTTGACCAGCACCTGGCCGCCGCCCTCCAGCGCCAGCGGCGTCAGCACCCACCAGCCGGCGCCCAGCGCGGTGGTCGCCTGCGTCAGCACGGTCTGCCGGCCGAGCCAGCGGCCGCGGGCCGTGATGGGCTGGTATTCGAGGTCGGAGGTGGACAGACCCGCCCACGCGCCGGGCGGGGGCAGGGGTGTGGGGCTGCGCTGCAGGCGCTGCTCCACGCGGTCAATCAGCTGCAGCTTCCAGGTGCGGCGTTCGAGCTGCCAGGCACCCAGCGCGGCAAACAGGGCAAAGAGGGCCAGGCCCGCGCCCACCACCAGCGCCAACACCAGGCGCGAGCGCGGCTGCGCAGCCTGCGTGCCGGGCATGGGTCAGTGCTGCTGCCCGTGCTGCGGGGCCGGGCCGCCGTGCTGCGGCGCCTGGCTCTGCGGGGCCATGGGGTTGGCGTGGTCCGGCATCATGTGGGCGTTCATGTGGAACATGACCCACAGCGTGCCGGCCAGCGTCACCGCCACGAAAACGATGGCGAACAGCGTGGACAGCAGCGTCCAGCCGCCCTGGATCTTGCCGTTCATGTGCAGGAAATAGACCATGTGCACGACGATCTGCACCGCGGCAAGCACCCCCAGCACGACGACGGCGGTGGAGCGGTCCTCGATCACCCGGCCCATGACCAGCCAGAACGGAATCACCGTCAGCAGGACGGCCAGCGCAAAGCCCTTCAGGTAGTCGCCGCGGGTGACGTGCAGGTCGTCCTCGGCATGCGTGTCATGGCCGGCGGCCGGTGCGTGGACGTGTGGTGCGCTCATGTTCAAAGCACTCCCATCAGATAGACGAAGGTGAAGACGCCCACCCAGACCACGTCCAGAAAGTGCCAGAACATGGACAGGCAGTTGACGCGGCGCACGTTGGCGGGGGTCAGGCCGTGGCGCTTGACCTGCACCATCAGCGTGACGAGCCAGATGATGCCGAAGGTGACGTGCAGCCCGTGCGTGCCCACCAGCGTGAAGAACGACGACAGGAAGGCGCTGGTCTGCGGCGTCGCGCCCTGGTGGATCAGGTGGGCGAACTCGTACAGCTCGACGCCGAGGAAGGCCAGGCCCAGCAGGCCCGTGACGGCCAGCCACAAGAGCGTGCCGCCCACGTTTTTTGCCTGCTTGTGCAGCATGGCAAAGCCGAAGGTGATGGACGACAGCAGCAGGAAGGCCGTGTTCAGCGCCACCAGCTTCAGGTCGAACAGCTCGGCGCCCGTAGGGCCGCCGGCGTAGGCCCGGCCCAGCACGCCGTAGGTGGCGAACAGCGCGGCGAAGATGAGCACGTCGCTCATCAGGTACAGCCAGAAGCCCAGCGAGGTGCCGTTTTCCGGGTGCGGGTCGTGGGCCAGGTGGTACTGGCGCGCGCCGGCGGTGGCCAGAGCGCCGCCGGGGTGGGGCGAAGTGAGGGTGGTGTCAGGCATGGGCTGCGGCAGCGAGTTGCTGGGTGCGCATTGCTTCGACCGCGGCCACATCGGCGGCCGGGATCCAGTAGTCGCGCTGGTAGTTGAAGGTGTGCACGATGGTCGCCAGCACGATGGCGGCGAACGAGCCGATCGCCAGCGGCCACATGTGCCAGATCATGGCGAAGCCCAGCAGCGTGCAGAGCATGGCGATGACGAAGCCCGCCGCCGTGTTGGCCGGCATGTGGATGGGGGCGAAGCCGCTCAGGGGGCGCTGGTAGCCGTGCTTCTTCATGTCCCACCAGGCGTCGATCTCATACGCCACGGGGGTGAAGGCGAAGTTGTATTGCGGCGGCGGCGAGGAGGTGGCCCACTCCAGCGTGCGCGCGTCCCAGGGGTCGCCCGTCAGGTCGCGCAGCTCATCCCTGCGGCGGAAGCTCACGTACAGCTGCATCAGGAAGGACGCGATGCCCGCGGCGATCAGCACGGCGCCAAAGGCGGCGACGATGAAGAAGGGCCGCACGGTGGGGTCCTCGAAATGGCTCACGCGGCGCGTCACGCCCATCAGGCCCAGGATGTAGGGCGGCGTGAAGGCCACCCAGAAGCCCACCAGCCAGAACCAGAAGGTGGCCCGGCCCCACGATTCGACCAGCCGGTAGCCGAAGGCCTTGGGGAACCAGTAATGGATGCCGGCAAACACCGCGAACACCACACCACCGATGATCACGTTGTGGAAGTGCGCCACCAGGAACAGCGAGTTGTGCAGCACGAAGTCCGCCGGCGGCACGGCCAGCAGCACGCCCGTCATGCCGCCGATGGCGAAGGTGCACATGAAGCCGATGGTCCACAGCATGGGCACCGTGAAGCGGATGCGGCCCTTGTACATGGTGAACAGCCAGTTGAAGATCTTGGCGCCCGTCGGGATCGAGATGATCATCGTCGTGATGCCGAAGAAGGTGTTCACCGTCGCGCCCGAGCCCATGGTGAAGAAGTGGTGCAGCCACACCAGGTACGACAGGATGGTGATGACCACCGTGGCGTACACCATCGAGGTGTAGCCGAACAGGCGCTTGCGCGTGAAGGTGGGCACGATCTCGGAGTACACGCCGAACGCCGGCAGCACCAGGATGTAGACCTCGGGGTGGCCCCAGATCCAGATCAGGTTCACGTACAGCATGGAGTTGCCCCCCAGGTCGTTCGTGAAGAAGTGCGTGCCCAGGTACCGGTCCAGCGTCATCAGCACGAGCGCTGCCGTCAGAATGGGGAAGGTGGCGACGATCAGCGCGTTGGTGCACAGCGCGGTCCAGGTGAAGATGGGCATCTTCATGAGCTTCATGCCCGGCGCGCGCATCTTGATGATGGTCACGATCAGGTTGATGCCCGACAGCGTCGTGCCCACCCCCGCCACCTGCAGGCCCCAGATGTAGTAGTCCAGCCCCACGCCCGGGTCCTGCGCGCCGAGGTTGGACAGCGCGAGCCACCCGGAAGTGGAGAACTCGCCCAGGAACAGCGACACCATGGTCAGGATGGCCCCGCCCGTGGTCATCCAGAAGCTGAAGTTGTTCAGGAACGGGAACGAGACGTCGCGCGCGCCGATCTGCAGCGGCACCAGGTAGTTCATCAGCCCGGTGACGAACGGCATGGCCACGAAAAAGATCATGATCACGCCGTGGGCCGTGAAGATCTGGTCGTAGTGGTGCGGCGGCAGGTAGCCCAGGTTCTCGCCCACGGCCATGGCCTGGTGCAGGCGCATCATGATGGCGTCGGAAAACCCGCGCAGCAGCATGACCAGGCCCAGGATCATGTACATGATGCCGATTTTCTTGTGGTCGATGGAGCAGATCCAGTCGCGCCACAGCGGGCCCCACAGGCGATAGCGGGTGATGCCGCCCAGCACCACCAGGCCGCCCAGCACCACGGCGATGAAGGTCCACAGCAGGATGGGCTCGTGCGCCATGGGGACGGACTGCCAGGTCAGGCGGCCCAGCAGCCAGTGGTTGGGAGTCAGTTGTTCAGGAGACATAGGTTCTTCTCTTGCGACGCGCGGCTGTCATTGGCTGCCGGCCTGGGGCGTGGTGGCGCGTGCGCCCTTGGCCATCATGGTCTCGTGCATGCACGTCTGGCCGTCTTCCACGCAGCGGTTGAGGACGCGGTCGTACAGGCCGTCCTGCACGCTGGCAAAGCGCTGCACCGGGTCGCGCTCGCTGGGTTTGGCCAGCTGCAGGTAGCTGCCCTGGTCCAGGGTGCGGCCTTCCTGGCGGGCCTTTTGCACCCACTGCTCGAAGTCGCCCTCGGGCAGGCCGTGGAACTTGAACGTCATGCCCGAGAAGCCCGGGCCGCTGTAATGCGAAGCCAGGCCCTTGAATTCGCCGGGCTGGTTGATGATGGCGTTCAACTCGGTCTGCATGCCGGGCATGGCGTAGATCATCCCGGCCAGGTCGGGCACGTAGAAGGCGTTCATGGTGGACGTGGCCGTGAGCTTGAAGTGGATCGGCCGGTCCACCGGCGCCGCCAGCTCGTTGACGGTGGCGATGCCCTGCTCGGGGTAGAGGAACAGCCACTTCCAGTCCATGGCCACCACCTGCACCTCCAGCGGGCGCACGTCCGCGGGCAGGGCGCGGGCGTCGTCGATGCGGTCCAGCGGCCGGTAGGGGTCGAGCTTGTGCGTGGCGATCCAGGTGATGGCGCCCAGCGCGATGATGATCATCAGCGGCACGGTCCAGATGACCAGCTCCAGCGTCGTGGAGTGGTGCCAGTCGGGCTCGTAGGCGGCGTCCTTGTTGCCCTGGCGGTATTTCCAGGCGAACACCAGCGTGGCGATGATGACCGGCACGATGACGATCAGCATCAGCAGGGTGGCGGTGACGACGAGGTTGCCCTGCTGGGCGGCCACGTCGCCGGCCGGGTTGAGGACGACGGCCTTGCTGCAGCCGGCCAGGGCTGCCGCGCAGGCAGCCGCGGCCGGCCAGGCCAGCCCTCGGGAGTGAGAGGTCTTCGGCATCTTGTGGGTGGGCAGATACGCTTTCCTGGAAGGCGCGAGCGACACGCACAGCATGCCTGCGCATCCCCGGGAAAACGCGGATTACTGGACGGCCTTGAATGTAATACGCCTAGCGCGCAAGGCTATGGGACATTTTGTCCTGGATCAAGCGATCTGCCGTCCGTCCAGCGGAAAAACGCCCATGTCTGACACAAAGCAAGGCGCGGCCGTGCGCAAGCTGTCGAACAAGCACCCTTGTGGCCCGGCCTGCTTGGGTGTAGAACGAAACGGACTTGAGCCCGGTCAAGCCGGCCGGCACCCGCTGCAGCTGCAGCCAGGCAACAAAGGAGCAATGTCAATGACCAGCGGTTCCATGGCGCTGCCCGTGTACGGGCACGAGGGCGAGGCCTCGCTCTCGCACGCGAACACCCACGAGGAGGCCACCCCGGGCGAGATCGCCGTGGGCGTGATCATCGGCCGGTCCTCGGAGTATTTCGACTTCTTCGTCTTCGGCATCGCTTGTGTGCTGGTGTTCCCGCAGCTGATGTTCCCGTTTCTCTCGCCGCTGGCCGGCACGCTGGCGGCCTTCGGCATCTTCACGCTGGCCTTCATCGCCCGGCCCGTCGGCACGGCCCTGTCGATGGCGGTGCAGCGGCGCTGGGGGCGCGGCACCAAGCTGACGCTGGCGCTGTTCCTGCTGGGCAGCTCCACCGTGGGCATGGCGCTGATGCCGGGCTATGAGTCCATGGGCGCCGCCGCCATCGCCGTGCTGGTGGCCCTGCGCATCGGCCAGGGCGTGGCGCTGGGCGGCTCCTGGGACGGCCTGCCGTCGCTGCTGGCCCTGGCCGCCCCGCGCGAGCGCCGCGGCTGGTACGCCATGGTGGGCCAGCTGGGCGCGCCCGCGGGTTTTGCCCTGGCGGCGGCGCTCTTTGCCTACATCTACAGCCACCTGACGCAGGAGGAGTTCCTCGCCTGGGGCTGGCGCTACCCGTTCTGTGTGGCGTTCGCCATCAACGTGGTGGCCCTGTTCGCGCGCCTGCGCCTGGTTGTGGGGCAGTCGTATGCCGAGCTGCTGGAGGAAAAAGAGCTCGAACCCATGCCCGTGGCGCAGCTGGTGCGCGACGAGGGCGGCAACGTTTTTCTGGGCGCCTTTGCCGCACTGGCCAGCTTTGCACTGTTCCACCTGGTGACGATCTTTCCGCTGTCCTGGATCTCGCTGCGCTCCGAGCGCAGCATGACCGAGGTGCTGGGGGTGCAGATCGTGGGCGCGTTTCTCGCTGCGCTGGCCATCATGCTGTCGGGCCGACTGGCCGACCGGGTGGGGCGGCGCAACCTGCTGGCCGGCATGGCCGTGCTGATCGGCCTGTTCAGCCTGGCCACGCCCTGGCTGCTGGGCGGCGGCGTGGCCGGCAGCAACACCTTCCTGCTGCTGGGTTTCGTGCTGCTGGGGCTGTCGTACGGACAGGCCTCGGGCACCGTCACGGCCAACTTCTCGCCACATTACCGCTACACCGGCGCCGCACTATCGGCCGACCTGGCGTGGCTGCTGGGCGCGGCCTTCGCACCGCTGGTGGCCCTGGGCCTGTCGGCGCGCTTCGGCCTGGGGGCGGTGACGCTGTACCTGCTGTCGGGCGTGGTGTGCACGCTGGCGGCGCTGCGCATCAACCGGCTGATCGAGCAGCGCAGCTGATAATGCTACTCAAAAGATAGCTGTAAGCCCTTGCAGGGCAAGGGCTTGAGGCCCATTTCACCCAAGACTTGCCTCAGCCGCCCTGCACCAGCCGGAAGCCCACGTGCGACATCGGGCTGTGCGGGTCGCTGCCGCGCCGGGCGCTGGGGCGGTAGGACAGGCAGTAATCCTCGTTGCACAGGAAGGAGCCGCCGCGGATGACGCGCCGGGGCGCGTCGGCGGGCACGCCCGGCTCGCTGGGGTCGAAGGATTGCGCCGGGCCGCGCGGGTTGTCTACCGGGCCGCGCGCGCCCCGAGCCTGGCGCGTGAACTCGTCGGCGCGATACCAGTCGGCCACCCACTGCCAGGCGTTGCCGGTCATATCGTGCAGACCGTAGCCGTTGGCCGGAAAGCTGCCCGCAGCCACGGTGCCGGCCGCGCCGCCCGCCTGGGCGCTGACCACCGGAAAGGGCTGGGCCCGCGCGTCCCAGTAGTTGGCCAGCAGGGCGCCGCCGGGCCGGGCCTCGTCACCCCAGCTGTAGGTGGCCTGCTCCAGGCCGCCGCGCGCGGCGAACTCCCACTCGGCTTCGGTCGGCAGGCGCTTGCCGGCCCAGCGGGCATAGGCCAGCGCGTCGTCGTGGCTGACCTGCACCACCGGGTGGTCGCCCCGGCCCTCGATGGAGCTGCCCGGACCCTGGGGGTGCCGCCAGTCGGCGCCCGGCACGTAGCGCCACCACTGGGCGTAATCATCCAGCCGCACCGGCGCGCTGGTGCCCACGAAGACCATGGCGCCGGGCACCAGCACGTCCTCGGGCGGGCGCGGTGTGCCGGGCGGCAGCTGCACGCGGATGGTCTCCCAGTCGGGCCTGCGCTCGGCGGTGGTCACATGGCCCGTCTGGCGCACGAACTCGGCAAATTGGTCGTTGGTGACATGCGTCGTGTCCATCCAGAAGCCCCCGACGCGCACCGGGTGCGCAGGGCCCTCGTTGGCCTGGGCCAGGGCGTGGTCGCTGCCCATCAGGAAGGTGCCGCCCGGCACCCAGGCCATGCCCAGCGGGCCACGCACGCCGTCGCCCAGCACGATGGCGGGAGGCGCCGGACGCGCAGGCGCGCGCCGTGCCAGGGCCTGCCAGCCGCCCAGACCGGCGACGGCCGCGAGCGCGGCGCCGCCACCCAGCAGCCAGCGTCGGCGCAGCGGTCGCGCGGGTTCAGTAGACACCCGGGCGCCTCGTGCAGACCGTGCCCAGGTGGCGCTCGATGACCTGCCGGTCCGCGGCATCGGTGCGGCCATCGAAGAAGAAGTCATAGACGCTGGACAGGCCCCAGTCGCGTGCGATGCGCTGCCAGTGGGCCAGGTCCTGCGCGTCCACCACGCCGTCCCGGTTGCCGTCGCCCGGGCAGTCGGGCTCGGACCCCAGCAGCTCGTCCAGCCGGGCGCTGAGCGCGGCGTAGGCGGCCTGCTGCCCGGTGCTGAGCGGGCCGCGCAGCAGGTCGTTGCTGGCCGGGTCCTCCAGCCTGGGGTTGCCGGGCGCCTGGTCGATCTCGTAGAACTCGGTGACCACATCCTCGCGGCTGCCGCCGGTGGCCGGGTCGTGGTTCAGCGTGGTGTTGCGCACCAGCTTGTAGTGCTCGTCGCGAAGGGCCAGGGTGCGCTCGGGCAGCACCAGCACGGGGCCGGGCGCGGCCCCCGCGGCGGCAATGGCGCGGTTGACCTCCCAGCACTGCGCGTGGCCGGCGCCGCCCGGGTCAATGACGGACGGGTCGGTGTGGCCCGGCCCCCACCACACGCCGGAATTGTCCTCGCACACGCTCTTGGCGGTGGGGATCTGCGTGCAGCTGCCGGCCTGGGTGGAGGTGCGGCTCATGACGCAGGGGCCGTTGCGCGCGCCGTTGGCCTGGATGTTGACGCCCGACTGCGTGAAGTTGACGCTGCGCAGGCTGGCCTGCCCGGGCGTGCTCAGGTAGGGCAGCAGGCCCACCGAATCCACCGTGCGCGGCACCGCCTGGTGCACGTCGATGCCGGCCAGCTCGCCGAAGAGCTGGAACAGGTCCACGCTGTTGACCATGTGCTCCACCGCGCGCCCGGGCGCGGCCACCTGCGGCCCGGCAACGATCAGCGGTACCCACACCCCCGTCTGGTAGGACGTACCCTTGGCCAGCGTCAGGCTGAAGGGCGGCTTCACGGCAAAGCCCAGCGAGCCGTTGTCGCCCACGATGACGATGACGGTGTTGCTCGCGCGCGGGTCGTAGGCCAGGCTGCCGTCCGCGCCGCGCCTGGCCAGGCCGGTCTCGACCAGCAGGCGGCCGAACTCGCTGTCCATGGCCTCGGTCATCTGGTTCTGGATCAGCCGCCCGGTCACGGGGCTGGCGCAGTCCAGCACGTTGCCCGACAGGCGCGGGCTGGTCTGCGGCGACAGCTGCTTGGGCGCATGCTGCCAGGGCGTGTGCGCGGCCGAATAGCTCACCGTGGCCATCCAGGGCGTGCCGGCCGGGCGCGCCTTGATCCAGTGGATGGCAGCGTCGGTCTCGATCGTCGTGCGATAGCCGCGTGCGCGCGGGTCGGACAGGGGCACCACCTCGGTGCGGCCGCCGTCGATGACCACCAGCGGCGAGACGTAGTAGGCGTTCTCGCGGCCAAAGTCCAGCCGCGTGCGGGCCGGCAGGGGCGTGCCGCACTGGTGGCGGTCCACGAAGACGCCGCCGCGCGCCAGGCACTGCAGGCCGTTGCTGTCCTCGGACAGCGGCGCCAGCGGCAGGTTCTCGCAGGCGCCGCTGGCGAAGTGGCACGACCCGGCGAAGTGGTGCGGATAAAAACCGCAGGCCTGTGCGCCCGCGTCGTAGGCGCCGCCGGCCGTGGTGTCGATGGAGCCGGGCAGGCCGCCGACCCAGCCGTAGAAATGGTCCCAGCCCAGCTGCAGCGGCGTGGTGTTGCCGGCCTCGTTGTGCTCAGGACCGGCCAGGTGGAACTTGCCGAACATGGCGCTTGTGTAGCCGGCCTGCCTGAGCAGCTTGGGCACGGTGGCGTCGAAGGGCGAGAGCTGCGAGTTGGCCAGGTCGTTCGGCCCCAGCGCCTGGTACATGTTGGTGCGCAGCGGGTAGCGTCCCGTGAAGAAGGCGGCGCGGCCCGGCGAGCATTCAGGCATGGACCAGGTGTTGCGGAACTTGACGCCGGCGCGCGCCACGGCGTCCATGTGCGGCGTGGGCGGCGCGTCGGCGCCGCCATAGCCGAAGCTGGCCATCTGGTCGATGCCCACGTCGTCCATCACGACGAACAGGATGTTGGGCGGCTGCTGCGCCGGTGGCGACGGAGGCGCAGGCGTGACGCCGCCCGAGCTGCCGCCGCAGGAGGACAACGCCGCCGCCAGGGCGGCCAGCCAAGCCGCTGCCAGCGCCAGGCGCCAGGGGTTGCTGATGCGGTGCATGGTTCTGTTCCTTGCCGTGTTCAGGGCGCCGCGCAGCGGCGGCCCAGGTTGCGTTCGATGATGGCCCGGTCGGCCGCGTCGGTGCGGCCGTCGTGGTTCAGGTCGTACCAGCTGGACTGGCCGCCATTGCGCTGGCTCAGCTCGCGCCAGTGTTCCAGGTCGCGCTGGTCCACCACGCCGTCGCGGTTGCCATCGCCCGGGCAGTGGATGCTGTCGTAGCGCTGGTTGTGGCTCGCCACCCCATCGCGCCGGTCCAGCTCGGCCTGCAGCACGGCGTGCGCCTGGCGCGCCTCGGCAGACAGTCCCGAGGTGGCCAGCGGGCTGCGCCCGGCCGCCAGCGCCGTGCCCTTGCGGTCCAGCGCCGGGTTGGGCGTGGCCATGTCCACGCGGTACAGCTCGTCGGTGACGTCGAATACCGGCTCGCCCTCGGCATCGCGGCCAAGGACCCAGTCCATGATCGGGTCGGGGCCGCTGCTGGCGCACTGGTTGCGGCTCAGACGCACCAGCTTGTACTGGCCGTCGCCGGCGGCCTTTTGCGCGTGCGGCAGCATGTCCACCGCGCCCTGGCCGCGCGCGGCGCGGTACTGCTGCACCTGGCAGCAGTTGCCGTAGCCGCCGGCGGGCACGCCCGGCTCGGTCGAGCCCTCGCCATACCAGACGCCGCCCTGGTCATCGCACAGCGCCTTGTACGGGAAGATGCTGAAGCAGGTGCTGGCCGCCTCGACCACGCAGGGCTGGGGCGTGACGGCCACGGCCGGGTTGCGCAGGTTGGTGCCCATCTCGGTGAAGTTGGCCGTGCGGATGCCGGCCTGCTCCGGGTGCTCCAGATAGGCGCGCATAGGCTGGCCGTCCAGCGGGCGGGCTGGGTCGATGGCGGCCGCCACGTCGGCGCCGGCGATCTCGGCGAACAGGCGGTACAGGTCGGTGGCATTGACCAGGTGCGGCACCTCGCGCCCGCCGCGCTGCACCTGCGGGCCGGCCACCAGCAGCGGCACCGACACGCCCGTCTGGTAGGCAAAGCCCTTGGCCCGGGTCGGATCGAAGCGGCCCGGCGCGGTGAACTTGACGCTGTTCACGTAGGTGCCGTTGTCGCCCACCACGACCACCACGGTGTTTGTCTTCTCGGGCTGGTAGTCGAGCGAGCCGTCGGCGCGGCGCGCGGCCAGGCCCAGCTCGACCAGCAGGCGGCCGATCTCGGCGTCCATGGCCTCGGCCATGAGGTTGGTGACCAGGTGGGCATCGACCAGGTCGGCGGCAGCATTCAGCGAGGCCCGCACGCCCTCGTTCTCGCCGTCGCTGCGCGGGTAGCACACCAGGTTGTCGTTGCGCCCCGGCGTGTCCTCGGACAGCAGCGCCACCGGCGGCAGCTGCAGCGGCGCGTGGATGGCCGAATAGCCCAGCGACAGCATCCACGGCTGGCCGGCCGGCTGCTGGCGCGCCCAGGCGATGGCGCGGTCCGTCTCCAGCGTGCTGCGGTAGCCACGCGCGGCGGGGTCGGCGGCGCCGATCTTGCGCGTGTTGCCCTCGGCGTCGCTCTGGATCCATTCGGCGGTGTAGTAGCCGTTCTGCGCGGCGAAGTCGAGGTGGGCGGGCACGCTGGACCGGCAGGCCTGGTGCGGCTCGAACAGGCCGCCGCGCTCCATGCAGGTGCGCCCCGGCGTGGTGATGGCGCCGCCGCGCGCGATCTGCGTGCAGCTGCCCGTGGCCAGGTAGCAGGCGCCGGCGTCGGCGCCGTGCGTGGGGTCGATGCTGGCGTTGGGCACGAAGCCGCAGGGGTAGGTGCCCTCGGGCGTGCCCGTGCGGCCGGCGCGCGTGTCGATGGGGTAGGGCGCGCCGTCCAGGTAGCCGTCGAAGTGGTCCCAGCCCAGCTTCCACAGGGTCTGGTGGCCATAGGGCAGGTTGGGTGCGCCGCCCAGGTCGGTGCCCGTCAGGTGCATCTTGCCGATCAGCGCGCTGCGGTAGCCCCGGGTCTTGAGCAGCCTGGGCAGGGTGACTTCGTAGGGCGAAATCGTCGAGTTGGCCAGGTCGGTGGAGACCACGGCGTTGAGCACGTTGGTGCTGGACGGATAGCGGCCGGTGAAGAAGCTGGCGCGCGTGGGCGTGCAGGTGGGCATGGCCCAGGCATTGCGAAACTGCAGGCCGGCGCGGGCGATGGCCGCCAGGTTGGGCATGCGCGGCGGCACGGCGCCGCCATAGCCGTAGGAGGTGAGCTGGTCCACGCCCAGGTCGTCGAGCACGATGAACAGGATGTTGGGCGTCTGGGCTGCAGGGGGCGGGGGCGGGGCCGGGTCGCCGCCACCGCCGCCGCCGGAGCAGGCAGCCAGCAGCAGAGCCAGCGTCGCGGCAAGCGCCTTGGGGCGGGGAGTGGGCATGGCTGTCCTCCAGTGCCGCCGAGTGTGCGTCGTGGCCGGCGCGCTGCAAATACCATGAAAGCGGTATTCAGCTGCGGGCGCCGGCTGTGTCAGAGTGCGGCCCATGGACAAGCCAGCGCACACGCCAGCGCAGCCAGCAGAGCTTTCGTCGCCGGACGGCGCATGCCGCGTGCTGCTCGTCGAAGACGACGGGCCGCTGCGCGAGCGCTTCGCGCGCCTCCTCGCGGCCTGGCCGGGCGGCCAGCTGGTGGCCGCCTGCGCCACGCTGGGCCAGGCGCTGCAAGCGCTGCAGGGCGGCCGCATCGACCTCTTGATCACCGACCTGCGCCTGCCCGACGGCCACGGCACCCAGGCCATCCGGCTGCTGCGCAGCCTGCACCCGCAGGCCGAGGCCATGGTGATCTCGGTGCTGGCCGACGACGCCACCGTGATCGAGGCCATCGAGGCCGGCGCGGCCGGCTACCTGCTCAAGGACGCCGACTCCATCGAGCTGCTGGAGGCCATCGAGGAGCTGCGCGCCGGGCGATCGCCCATTTCCTCGTCGATCGCGCGCGTCATCGTGCGCCGGCTGGGGGCGGCCGGGGCCGACGCTCCGGCCGTTCCGCCCGCCGAGGCGCTGACCCCGCGCGAGACCGAAATCCTGTGGGGCATCGCCCGGGGCCTGACCTATGCGGAACTCGCACAGCAGCTGGGCATCTCGCGCCAGACCGTGCCGGTGCACATCAAGAACGTCTATCGCAAGCTGGAGGCCACGAACCGCTCCGAAGCCGTGTTCAACGCCTCGCGCAACGGTTTGATCCGGCTGTGAGGCGGGGCGCTGCGCTCGTGCTGGCCTGCCTGGGCCTGTTGCTGCTGGCCGGTGCCCCGCTGTGGCCGCGGCTGGCGACGTTCGAAGGCGGGCAGCGCCTGGTCCATGCCCTGGTCGCCCCGGCCGGCGAGGGTGCAGCCATGCCCTGGCAGCCGGTGCAGCTGCCCCACACCTGGCCGCCCCACCTGGGCGATGCCGAGCGCCGCTACCGCCTGCAGTTCGAACTGCCCGAGGCGCCGCGCGAGGCGCTATACCTGTTCCTGCCGCTGCTCAGCCAGAGCGCGGTGGTGGCGCTCAACGGCGCCGAGCTGGCCGACACCGGCAATCGCTCGCTGCCCACGGGCATCACCTCGGGCGTGACGGCGCTGGTGCGCCTGCCGGCCGACCGGCTGCTGCCGGGCACCAATACGCTGGACCTGCGCGTGGCGGCCGCCGGCGTGGTGCGCGGCCACCTGGCGGCGCCGCACCTGGGCAGCGCCGAGGCGCTCACGCCGCACTACCGGCTGCAGCTCTTCCTGCTGGAGCACCTGCGCCTGATGGTGCTGGCCGGACAGCTCCTGCTGGTGGTGGCGCTGCTGGTGGTCTGGCTGTACCGGCCCACCGAGCCGCTGTTTGGCTGGCTGCTGCTGATGCAGGCGCTCAGCCTGCCGCTGTATGCCAGCCTGCGCGCCGACCTGCCCGGGGTGCAGGAGGCGCTGCCCTATCTGCTCATGGTCGGCACCGCACCCACCCTCATCCTGCCCATCATCGCCCTGCTGGTCAGTGGCATGCCGGTGCCGCGTGCCCTGCGCGCCTGTGTGCCGGCCGTGCCGGCGCTGGGCATCGCGCTGGCGCTGCTGACGCCACTGCCGGCCTGGCAGGTCATGCTGGCGTTCAGCATCCCGGCGGCGCTGGCGGCGGTCTGGGGGGCGGCGCTGGTGGCCGCGCGCGGGGCGCTGCGCGGTGTGCGCGAGGCGCAACTGCTGCTGGCGCCGGCGCTGCTGTTCGCCCTGGCCCTGCTGCACGACGTGGCGCTGGTGGCGGGCTGGCTGGACGGCGCCATCCTGCTGGGTGCGTACTACCGCATGGTGCTGACGATCGCCATCGCCGTCCTGCTGATGCGCCGCCTGGGCCTGAGCCTGATGCGCCTGGATGGCGCCAACGCCCGGCTGCGCGAGCGGCTGGCCGAGCGCGAGGCGCAGCTGGCGCGGCTGCACGCGGAGGAGCGGCGCGAGGCCGCCGAGCGCGTACGCAGCCAGGAGCGCCAGCGCCTGACGGTGGACCTGCACGACGGCGTCAGCGGCCACCTGGCCTCCATCATTGCCCTGGCCGAGCGCGAGGGCGCGCCGGCCATCGAGCACAGCGCGCGCGAGGCACTGGACGACCTGCGCGCCGTCATCCACTCGCTGGACATCGGCGACCGCGAGCTGGTCGTGGCGCTGGCCGGCCTGCGTGAGCGCAGCGCGCGCCAGCTCAAGCGCCTGGGCGTGCCGCTGGACTGGACCATGGCGCAGCTGCCGGAGATCTCGGGCGTCACGCCCACGCACGCGCTCAACGTGCTGCGCATCGTGCAGGAGGCGCTGACCAACGCTGTGCGCCACGGCCCGGCCACGCGCATCGCCGTGCATGGCCGGGCCCATGGGGCCGACGAGGCCGTCATCGTGGTGGAGAACGACGGCGCGCCCCACGCGCCCGAGGCGCCCGGCACGGCCGGCGCGGGCCTGGAGAACATGCGCCGGCGCGCGCGGTCGCTGGGCGCCAGCCTGGCCTTCGAGCCGCTGGCCGGCGGAGGCGCCCGGGTGGTGCTGCGCCTGCCGCTGCAGCTGCCAGAGCCGGGTTTGCTAGAAAAAGGCTAGCATGCAGCCCTGGGGTGGCAATGCTTTGGAAGATAAATTTGTCCGGAATCATTACCTGACAACGGGATGATGCTCTATTTTTTGTAGCGTCAACCCCGGAGGCCGAATCCGCCCTCAGTCCTTGGGCCTGAAGCCGATGACCAGCGACGGCGGCACACGGCCGTCGATGTCGCGTGGCAGGGTCTCGGTCTTCTGCAGGGCGCGCACCACGGCGTCGTCCCAGGACTTGTTGCCGCTGGACTGCACGACGCGCACGCTGGTGATGGTGCCGTCGGGCGCGGCGCGCACCTCGACCTCGGCGCGCGGGTTGCCGGCCACCGTGTCCGGATAGACGATGTTGGGCCGCACCTTGGCCGCCACCCGGCCGCCATAGGCGCCCGAGGGCCCGGCGCTGCGCTGGGCCGTGCCGGTGGCGGTCTCGGCGCCGGTGGCGCCGGCCAGGCCGGCGATGCGCTTCAGGTTCTCCTGGCGTTGTTGCTCTTCCGCGCGCCTGGCTTCGGCCTCCGCCTTGCGCTTCTCATCGGCCTTGCGCTTTTCTTCCGCCAGTTTTTTCTGTTCGGCCTTCTCTTTTTCTGCTTTTTCTGCTTTTTCCTTCTCGGCCTTCTCGGCTTTTTCCCGCTCCAGGCGCACCTGCCTCTCGGCCTTTTCCTTCTCGGCCTTCTCCCGCTGGGCCTTCTCCCGCACCAGCTTCTGTTCCTGCTGCTTGCGCTCGTGTTCCAGGCGTTCCTTGCGTTCGGCTTCCTTGAGTTCGTGCTCGCGCTCGCGCTCGCGTCTCTCGCGCTCCTGCTCGCGTTTTTTTTCTTCCTCGCGGCGTTTCTTCTCGCGCTCCAGGGCGATGTCGGCCTCGCGCGTGTCGGGCTGGGCCTTCGGGGGCGGCGCCGGCGCGGGCGGCGGCGGGGCTGGCGCCGGGCGGGGCGGCGGTGGCGGTGCAGGTTCGGGTTTCGGGGCCGGCTCCGGCGGCGGCGGCGGGGGCGCTGCCGCGCGTGGCGCGGCCTGCTGCGGCACGGCGGCCCACAGCTCGGCCTCGACGGCCGGGGCATCGTCGCTGGCCTTCCAGCGCACGCCCCAGGTCAGCGCGCCGATCAGCAGCGCGTGCGCCAGCACCGCCAGCGCCACGGCGCGCGCGCGCCCTGGCGGGCGGGGCGGGGCGAACTGGTCGCGCTCGTCGATGGCGTTCATGGCCGGGGGGTCTTCCAGCACCTGCCGGCGGCCTTCAGCCGCCGCTCCTGACCGCCAGCGCCACGCGCTGCACGCCCGCGCGTTGCAGTGCGCCCATGGCCTGCATGACGGAGTCGTAGGAGACGCCCTTGTCGGCGCTGATCAGGATGGGCGTGTCCTCGGGCTGGTCCTTGAGCCAGGCGCTGGCCGTGCTGCCCAGCTGCTGCAGCGCCACCGTGCGCTCGCTGCCGTCGGCCTTGAAGCGGATGGCGCCGTCCTTGTCCACGATGACGTCGGCGCGCGTCTTCGGCACCTTGCTGCCCTTGCCCACCGAGGGCACGTTGACCGAGCTGGGCGTGAGCATGGGGGCCGTGACCATGAAGATGATGAGCAGCACCAGCATCACGTCGATGAACGGCACCATGTTGATCTCGTTCATGGCGCGGCGGCGGCTGCCGCTGCGCGAGGCGATGGCGGGCATGGCGGCGCTCCCCTTTCAGTGCCCGGCCTGGGCCGCGGGGTGGGTGGCCAGGTTGCGCTGCAGGATGTTGGAGAACTCCTCGATGAAGGTCTCCTGGCGCGTGGCGACGCGGTCGATGTCGCGCGCGAAGCGGTTGTATGCGACCACGGCGGGGATGGCGGCGAACAGGCCGATGGCGGTGGCCACCAGCGCCTCGGCGATGCCCGGGGCCACGGTGGCCAGCGTCACCTGCTCCATGCCGGCGAAGCCGGTGAAGGCGTGCATGATGCCCCACACGGTGCCAAACAGGCCGACATACGGGCTGACCGAGGCCACCGAGCCCAGGAAGGACAGGCTGGACTCGATCATGTCCATCTCGCGCTGCAGGCTGGCGCGCATGGCGCGGCGCGCGCCGTCCAGCAGCGTGCCCGCGTCCTGGATGCGGCGCTCGCGCAGCTTCAAGAACTCGCGCATGCCGCTGGCGAAGATGCGCTCCATGGGGCCGGCGTGCTGGGCGTGCTCGGCCGCGCGGTTGTACAGGTCGTTCAGGCTGGCGCCCGACCAGAACTCGCGCTCGAACTCGTCGTTGAGCCGGCCCACGCGCTTCAGGCCGAACAGCTTGCGGAAGATGGCGGCCCAGCTGGCGACCGAGACGCCCAGCAGCAGCAGCATCACGAACTGCACGACCCAGCTGGCATTGAGCACCAGGCTGAGCATGGACATGTCTTGGGAATTCATGGGCAGGAAGAAGGGGACAGTTGTTCCAGGATATGGCCGGGAATGCGCGCGGGCCTCAGGGACGCCGCCTCGACCCAGCCGATGCGCACCTCGCCCTCGCACATCAGCTCGGGCGCATTGCCCGCGCCGGCGACAGGCCGCCGCAGGGCCTGCTGGGCGATTGTCAGCGATGCCCGGCCGGCCTCGGCCAAGCGCGCCGTAACAATCAGTTCATCGTCCAGCCGCGCCGGCCGCAGGTAGCGCACGCGGGCCTCGCCTACGACGAACATGCCGCCCGTGAGTTCCCGCAGCTGCTGCTGCGACAGGCCCAGCGAGCGCAGCCACTCGGTGCGCGCGCGCTCGAAGAATTTCAGGTAGTTGGCGTAGAACACGATGCCGCCGGCGTCCGTGTCCTCCCAGTAGATGCGCACCGGCCAGTGGAATGCCGCCATCGCGCGTCAGTCCAGCACGGTGCGCAGGCGCGCGACCGATTCCTGCAGCTGCGCCATCGAATTGGCGGTGGAAAAGCGCACGAAACGGCCGGTGTCGGCAGTGCCGAAGTCGCGCCCCGGCGTGATAGCCAGGTGGGCGCGGCGCATCAGCTCGAAGGCGAAGTCCCAGCTGCCTTCGACGCCCAGCCTGTGCGCCGCCTGCGTGCAGTCTGCCCAGGCGTAGAAGGCGCCATCGGGGGCGACGGGCACCTGCAGGCCCAAGTCTTGCAGCGCGGGGATGAAATAGTCGCGCCGCGCGCGGAACTCGGCGCGGCGGCGCTCGTACTCGGCGATGCTTTCGGGCTCGAAGCAGGCCAGCGCCGCGTGCTGCGAGACGGTGGACGCGCAGATGAACAGGTTCTGCGCCAGTCGCTCGACCACCGGCACCATGGCCTCGGGCACCACCATCCACCCCAGGCGCCAGCCCGTCATGTTGAAGTACTTGCTGAAGCTGTTGATGCTGATGAGGTCCTCGCCAATCGCCAGCGCCGACTGCCCGAACGCGTCGTCATACGACAGGCCCAGGTAGATCTCGTCGATCAGCGTGATGCCGCCGCGCGCGCGCACCACCTCGTGGATGGCGCGCAGCTCATCGGGCGCGATCGAGGTGCCGGTGGGGTTGGAGGGCGAGGCCAGCAAAACGCCGCGCGTTTTTCCGGCGCTGGCGCGCGTCCTCAAACCCCAGGCGGCCTCGACCTTGGCGGCGCTGAGCTGAAAGCGCTCCTCCGCGGTGGTCGGGATGAGCACCGCGCGCCCTTCCGCCGCGCTCACGAAATGCCGGTTGCACGGGTAGCTGGGGTCGGGCATCAGCACCTCGTCGCCCGCCTCGATCAGCGCCAGGCAGGCCAGCTGCAGCGCCGCCGACGCGCCCGCCGTGACCACGATGCGCCGCGCCGGCACATCCAGGCCGAAACGCTCGGCATACCAGCCGCTGATGCGCTCGCGCAGCGGCTCCAGCCCCAGGGCATTGGTGTACTGCGTGTGGCCCGCACGCAGGGCGCGCTCGGCCGCTTCCTGCACCAGGGGCGGGGCGGTGAAGTCGGGCTCGCCGATGTTCAGGAAGATCATCGGCTCGCGCGTGCCGGCCACTTCGCGCGCCAGGGCCTGGGCGGCCTTGGCGACCTCCATCACATAGAACGGTTCGATGCGCTCGGCGCGGGTGGAAAACTTCATGCCGGGTCAGACCTCATGCGCTCGCCCCTTGCGGGCCGGGGAAATGGAAGACAAAAGATGTCGTGCGGCTCGTCAGCCCTGGGGCGCCTGCCCCACGCCGCCCTTGTCGGCCTGCACCTCGGCGCTGCGCAGCTGGGGCGCAAGCTGGTTGAGCACGCCGTTGACCCACTTGTGGCCATCGGTGCCGCCGAACTCCTTGGCCAGCTCGATGCATTCGTTGATGACCACGCGCCAGGGCACGTCCAGGCAGTGCTGGAATTCATAGGCGCCTATCCACATCACCGCGTGCTCGATGGGCGAGACCTCGGCGAGCTTGCGGTCCAGGTGCGGCTCGATCAGCGCGTCCAGCTGGGCGGCGCCTTCGATGCAGCCGTGCAGCAGCGCGTCGTAGTGCGCCGCGTCGGCCTTGTGGAAACCCGCCAGGTCGCGCGTGAACATGTCGATGGACTGGGCATCGCCGCTGCCCAGCAGGTGCTGGTACAGGCCCTGCACGGCAAACTCGCGCGCGCGGCTGCGGGTGGACTTGGAGCCCGCCTTGCGCGCCCCGGTGCTGGTGGTGCCGGTGCGCGACTGGCGCGGGGGGCGGCGGGACGCCGGGCTGCCTTCGCTCATTGCGCCAGCCCCTTGAGCAGCTGCGCCATCTCCACGACCACGCGCGCGGCGTCCACGCCCTTGTCGCTCTGGCGGGCGATGGCCTGCTCCATGTTCTCGGTGGTGATGATGGCGTTGGCGATCGGGATGTGCCAGTCCAGCCCCACGCGGGTGACGCCCGCGCCCGACTCGTTGGCCACCAGCTCGAAGTGGTAGGTCTCGCCGCGGATGATGCAGCCAAGCGCGATCAGCGCGTCGAACGGCTCGCCGTCGTCCTCGTCTTCGCCGCGCTGGGCCATGGCCTGCAGCGCCAGCGGCACCTCCAGCGCGCCGGGCACCAGCACGTGGGTGATGTCGCCCTCGTCCACGCCCAGGCGCACCAGCTCGGCGCGGCAGGCCGCCGCCAGGGTGTTGGTGATGCTCTCGTTGAAGCGGGCCTGAACGATGCCGATGCGCAGCCCCGTGCCGTCGAGGTCCTGCGCCAATCCTTTTTCTGCGTCAAACATGAAGTGGTTCCTGCACGCAAGCGGTGCTGTTCATTCCTGGGTGATGTAGCCGGTGATTTCCAGGCCGTGGCCGACCATGCTGGGCATGCGGCGCGGCTGGCCCATCAGCTGCATGCGCGCCACGCCGCATTCGCGCAGGATCTGCGCGCCCACGCCGTAGGTGCGCAGGTCCATGCGGCCGCGCTCGGGGGCCTGCGCGGCGCGCGCGCTGCCCTCGAACTGCGCCAGCAGCTGCTCGGCGCCCTCGTTGCAGTTGAGCAGCACGGCCACGCCGCGGCCGTGCGCGTCGATGTGGCGCAGCGCCTCGTCCAGGCCCCACGAGTGCATGGAGCGGCCCGTCTCCAGCGCGTCCAGCACCGACAGCGGCTCGTGCACGCGCACCGGCACGCTTTCCTCGGGGGCCCACTGGCCCTTGACCAGGGCCAGGTGCACGGCCTGGCTGGGCGTGTCGCGGAAGGCGTGCGCGGTGAACTCGCCCGCGGCGGTGCGCAGCGTGCGCGTGCCCACGCGGGTGACCAGCGACTCGGTACGGCCGCGGTGTTCGATCAGGTCGGCGATGGTGCCGATCTTCAGGCCGTGTTCGGCGGCGAACTGCTGCAGGTCGGGCAGGCGAGCCATGGTGCCGTCGTCCTTCATGACCTCGCAGATCACCGCGGCCGGGCTGCAGCCGGCCATGGCGGCCAGGTCGCAGCCGGCTTCGGTGTGGCCGGCGCGCATGAGCACGCCGCCATCGACGGCCTGCAGCGGGAAGATGTGGCCCGGCTGCACCAGGTCGCTGGCCTGGGCGCCCGGGGCGACGGCGGCGGCCACGGTGCGGGCGCGGTCGGCCGCCGAGATGCCGGTGGTCACGCCCTCGGCGGCTTCGATGGAGACAGTGAAGGCCGTGCCCATCTTGGTGCCGTTCCTGGCCACCATGGGCGGCAGCTGCAGGCGCTCGCAGCGCTCGCGCGTGAGCGTCAGGCAGATCAGGCCGCGGCCGAAGCGGGCCATGAAGTTGATGGCCTCGGGCGTGACGTGGTCGGCGGCCAGCACCAGGTCGCCTTCGTTTTCGCGGTCTTCCTCGTCGACCAGGATGACCATGCGCCCGGCGGCAAGCTCGGCGACGATGTCCTGCACCGGCGAAATGGGAGCGGGCGGGGTGGGGGTGTTCATGCGTGGGTGCTCGGCTCAGGTGTGCGGGTCGCGCGGCGGACGCTCCGGCAGACAGGACTGCATGCACAAAGAGCGGCCGCGGCAGCGGCAGCGCCGCACGGCAGTGGGGTGGACCAGCCCCACGGCGGGGCTGCAAGCGCGGGATTTTATGCCGCCCGCGATCCATGGCCGGTGGCGGGGGGCATTGCCCCGTGCCGGCGCCGCGCAGGCCGCACCCCGCGCGCGCCACCGGGCAAAGGTTGCCCATTTTTTGGGCAGCCGGAGCGCAGCCTTGCAAAATCAAGCACTTGCGTGCACCGTTCAAGGCTTTGCCGAAGTTATCCCCACCATTGTTCAGTGTATGGAGGGATAACCTGGGCCCGCCTGCCCAAAAAACAGGCAGGCCGTGACGGCGTCTTGCAAATCAAGGGCTTGCGCAGGCCATACAGCTCTTGTCCGGACTTATCCACAATTTTGTCCAGCCAACCCAGGGATAACCCGCGGTGTCGCTTGGGGGCTTGCAGGGGCGCCCGTGCTGCGCCAGCATGCCGCGCCTGCGGCGCCCGTCTGCAATCAGGCATAAAAAGTGCCACAACCCCTTGTCCCGCAACGGCCTGCAGCTCTCATTTTTTAGAACAGGAGACTTCCATGACCCTAGACTTCACCGGCCGCGTGGCCATCGTGACCGGCGCCGGCGGCGGCCTGGGGCGCCAGCACGCGCTGGCGC